>NZ_BBIY01000001.1:0-12130 GCF_000744065.1 'Chrysanthemum coronarium' phytoplasma | reverse complement strand
GGTTTGATATAGATCTTTGGATTAAAGTTTTAAAACAATTAAAATACAAATTAAAAACAGTATTGAAAAAAGACCTACGTTTTAGCCAAAGGGATATTGCTAATTTAAAAAATAATTGCGACACATATGCACGAAAATTAAAATTATTAGATACATATGTAGGCAAGAAATTTAACGAATTAAAAGGACAATTTTCTTCTCAAGGCAAAACATTTATTTTAGTTACTGCCCATGATGCTTTTTCTTATTTAGCTAGAAAATATGATTTTGAATTAAGTCCAATTCAAGGAATTTCTACCCAAACAGAAGCCAGTATCAGCGATATTGAAGAATTAGCTAATAAATTGGTTGAAAACCAAGTAAAAGCTATTTTTGTAGAAAGTGCTTTTCCAGAAGGAACGCTTGATTCTCTTAAAGAATCTGTAAAAATTAAAGGTCATAATATTAAAAAAAGTGATGAAGAATTATACGCTGATGCTTTGGGTTCAGAAAGTGAAGAGCCAATAGAATTTGAAGCCGACAAAGATAAAGACGGGAATTACAAACCAACAAAATACAAACATTCCACCTATATTGGAGCTTTATTACACAACATTCATACAATAGAAAAAGAATTAAAACAATAACAACAATAACAAAGAAATAAGGAGATTATAATGAAAAAAGAAATAGCCATTAAAATTAGAGATCTAACTGTAGCTTATCATCTAAAACCAGTTTTGTGGGATATTGATTTAAATATTTATCAAAGCTCTTTGACAGCTATTTTGGGTCCTAATGGTGCTGGAAAATCTACTTTAATTAAAACTATTTTAGAATTGATTCCCAAAGTTTCTGGAGAAGTTTTATTTTATAATCAAAAATATGGACAAGTAAGAAAAAAAATTTCCTACGTGCCACAAAGAAATTCAGTTGATTGGGATTTTCCAACTACTGTGTTTGATGTTGTTTTGATGGGCCGCTACGGACATTTAGGATGGTTTAAAAAACCAACTGCTAAAGATAAAGAAATAGTAATGCAATCTTTGGAAAAAACAGGAATGCAAGACCTTAAGGACCGTCAAATATCTGAACTTTCAGGCGGACAACAACAAAGAATTTTTTTAGCTCGCGCCTTAGCTCAACAAGGAGATATTTATTTTATGGACGAGCCTTTTCAAGGAGTTGATATCCAAACAGAAAAAAAAATTATCCAAGTTTTAAAAGATTTGCAAAAAGAAAATAAAACCATTATTGTAGTGCACCATGATTTAGAAACAGTGACTCAATATTTTGATCATGTAGTTTTGGTAAACGTACAAAAAATTGCAAGTGGTACTACGGATGAAGTTTTTAACCAAACTAATTTAACTAAAACTTTTCAAAATAAACAATTAAAAAAAGATATCCATAATTTGCAAACCCCCAAAACAACTAAATAAAAAGAACCAAAATAAATAATCAAATTAAATATAAATGATTAAAATAAATAATCATATAATAAAAAGAATAAAATAACCAATAAATAAGAAAGGATGAAATATGTTTGCTTTAGAATTTAATTATACTGTTGTTAAAGTGCTTTTAGCAGCTAGTTTTTTAGGATTTACATCAGGTATTTTAGGTGTTTTTATTATCCTTAAAAAACAAGCCTTAATTGGAGATGCTCTTTCTCATACCGCTTTGCCAGGAATTGCCTTAGTTTATCTTTTTGCTCGTAGTACAGATATTTGGGTTTTGTGGCTGGGTGCTATTTTTGCCTCGTTTGTTACTTTGCTTTTGATTGAACTTATTAAAAAATATTCCAAAATTAAATCAGATACAGTCTTATCTTTAGTGCTTGCTTCTTTTTTTGGTCTTGGCAACGTTTTGATTGCCATTGCTCAAAATACTGGTGAGGATAACAAAATAGCTACTTTGGAAAAATTTATCTTAGGGCAAATTGCTTTAGTAACTGAACTAGATATGATTTCCACTGGCATTATGGCTTTAATTACTTTAGTTGTTGTAGTTGGCTTGTGGAAAGAATTAAAAATTTATATTTTTGATGATAAGTTTGCCCAAAGTATAGGATTTAACACTAAAATTATGACTTTTATTCTTAATTTCTTATTAATTGGAGTAGTGGTTATTAGTTTAAAAATTATTGGTATTATTTTGACAAGTGCCTTTTTAATTATGCCAGGAGTAATTGCTCGTCAATTTAGTGATAGATTTGTTACTAATGTTATTGTTGCTTCCATTGTTACTTTCTTTTCTAGTTTAATTGGAGTTTTTATAAGCAATAGTGTACAAGATATGCCAACAGGACCAATTATTATTGTTATTACTACTTTATTTATTGCTTTGTCCTTGCTATTTTCTCCTAAATATGGAGTTATTAGTAGATATGTGCAAAAAATTAAATATCAAAAAAAGATTAAAAAATTTCGTCAACTTATTCATCTTTATTGCGAACAAGAAGAAACTCATACTTTGAGTTTGCCAATAATTCAAATAGAAAGTTTTTTATGGAAGGAAAAATATTTAATGTTACAAAATCAAAAAGCCCAATTAACACCTAAAGGAATTAAATTAGTTGAAAATTTAATTGATGGTATTGTTTAATGATAAGTTTTATAAATAATGTTGTTGGTGGCTTTGAACTAGATGTTTTTTTAGTTATTTTATTTTGTTCTTTGACTTTGGCTAGTTTAGGAGTTTTTTTAGTATTGAAAAAGTCTTCTATGGTAGTTGATGCTATGAGTCATAGTGTTTTATTAGGAATAGTTGTAGCTTTTTTAGTAGTTAAAAATCTTAATTCCCCTCTTTTAATTATGGGGGCTGCTTTAGTAGGTGTGCTTACAGCTTATGTGGTAGAACTTTTAGGCAAACATTCTAAAGTTACCAAAGATGCTTCTATTGGGATTGTGTTTACTTTTTTCTTTTCGGTAGCAATTATTTTGATAAGTCTTTATACAAGACACGAACATTTAGATACTGATGCTGTTTTTTTAGGCAATATTGAACTTACCCACATTAAACAACTCAAAAAAATTATTCCTCTTTTATGTCTTAATTTTTTGTTTGTGCTTTTCTTTTATAAAGAATTAAAAATCTATATTTTCGACCCTACTCTTGCTGTAATCCTCGGCTTTTCCACTACTTTAATTAATTATTTATTGATGTTTTTAGTTTCTATGACAGCTGTTATTTCTTTTGATGTAGTTGGTTCTATTATGGTAATTTCTTGTATGATTGGACCTGCTGCTACATCTCTTTTAGTTACTAAGAATCTATATAATAGCTTTTTGCTTTCTTTATGGCTTGCATTTGTGAATTCTAGTTTTGGTTATTATTTGGCAATTGGACTTAATTTACCAGTATCAGGATTAATTGCTTTTATGAATTTAGTGAACTTTTTGCTCTTTTTCTTCTTAGCCCCTAAAACTGGAATTGTTGCCAAAATGATTAAAAATAATTTGCAAAAAAAAGAATTTATGATTATTTCTTTACTAATGCATCTCAAAAATCATCAAGATCAATTACAAAAAAACCATTTTCAAGAGATTTATAAAGATCTAAAATGGTCTTTATCTCGTTATAATAAATGTCTTAATAATGCTTTAAAAAAAGGCTATATTCAAATAAAGCAAAATCAAGTAATACTAAATGATTCAGGAAACTATATTTTAGAAGAAAAAATTGCTCTTTGGATATAAAAACCTACACCCAACAAACAAATTCAATAAAGTGGGTTTTATCATATTTATAATGAATTTTATCATATTGAAAGAATTTTAAAACACTTAAATAAAAAAAATCAACCCTTTGCTAAGGTATTTTTTAGCTTACCAACATCACAAATTTGCTTTTGTTTTATAAAATTAAGTTATAATAAATAAGGTAGCATTTATAAGTATATAGAAATTAGGAACAACACTTTCCTGTTTTATATCAACACTTTATTATCACCAAAAACATCATGAATTATTTTTAACTTTGCACCGCAAAACCATAATTATCAAAAAAATTAATTTATTTGTTTAACTTAGAAAAAACTAAAATAAATTATAATGACAATAAAATATCTTATTATAACATTTAATGTAATACTTAAATGTCCTATAAAACTAAGGAGTAAAACGATGAAATTTATAGGTAAAAAAATATTATGTTTAGCATTAATATTAAATTTAGTTAATTTTTTTATTTTTATAGTTTTTAATGTTTGTAGTTTTAGTTTTTTTAAGAAGAAAAATCCTTATTTTAATAATAATGTTGTTTATGCACAGAAAGAAGAAAGTGCAAATAAGGGGAATAATAAAGATCAAAATGATGCAAAAGATAATCAATTAAATGAACCAAAAGAAGAAAATCAAGAACAACAAAAAGAAGCGTGTGGTTCTTGGTTGTGGAATAAAGTCAAAGAAGTTGGAACAGCTATTTATAATACATTGCCAGGAACCAAAGACCCTGAAAATATTGACGCACAATTATTAAACCAAATACAAGAAGAAATAACTGTCATTGAAGAAACAAAAGAACAAATTAAAGAATTAACCCAACAAGACGAAACATTAAAAAATATGTTAGAATATGATGAAGCATATAAAAAAGCGGAACAACAATATAAAGAAGTAGCAAACAATTTAAAAGAAAATAAGTTTCAAGAAGCTTCCAATTTATTAAAACCTTCTCCAACTTGGTGGCAATCTTTTATAAGTTTTTTTCCTTTTGTGGATAATCAAACTCCTCAACTCTTAAAAGAATCTTATAAAACTACGTTGGATAATTTACAAAAAGTTCAACAAGTAAAAGAAGATTTGAATAAATTACAAAATATAAATGATGTACAAGAATATAAAATTATTTGGGCATCTATTAAAGATAAAATTAATAATTTTTGGCCTTCTGCTAATGCTGATGTCACTCCTACACCTTCTGATTTAAATTCACAAGAAGAAATACCTGCTATTAAAAATTTTCTAAATAATCATAAATTTGCAACTAAATTGCTTGGTTGGTGTTTAGGAGAAAAAAGTAATGATGTTAAAACAATAGCTTCTAATTTAACAAACAGATTAGCTCAATATATAGCCAATAAAGCTGAGGAAAAACTTCAAAATAAAGTAGAACAAGCTAAAAAAGATGTTCCTCAAAAAGCTACAGATGCAGTTAAAGGCCACATATTTCAAGTTATTACCGCTGCTGTTGCTTTTACTGCTTTAGTTATTACATTTCTTTACTGGTTTATAATTAAAAAAATTAAAAAAAATCAAATTAAAAAACCACAAATAAGTAAAAAAGTTACCTTAAATAAAAAAAAATAAACTTTTTTATTCTTAAATAATAAATAAGCAAAAACAATAATTTATTTTACATCATTTTCTATTATTATTTCTTAAATATTACATTATTAGTGTTTTTATTTCAATTTCACACGAAATAAAAAGGAGATTAATTTTTATGTTAAAAATTAACCATTTATTTAAAAAATTTCAAAATACAGAAGTCCTTGAAAATGTTTCTTTTCAATTTCCTCAAAAAGGATTAGTTTTTATTATTGGTAAATCAGGTTCTGGTAAGTCTACTTTATTGAATCTCATAGGAGGGCTTGACAAACCCACTAAGGGAAATATTACAGTTTTAGGACGAAACATTAATGAATTTGCTTCATTCGAACTAGATGCTTATCGCAATTATTTTTTAGGATTTGTTTTCCAAGAATATAATTTATTAGATAATTTAACAGTTTTTGAAAATATTCAAATGGCTTGTGCACTACAATCAAAACAAGTAGATAATTGGAAAATGCAACAAATATTAAAACAAGTAGAATTGGATGGTCTAGAAACTCGCTATCCTAATCAACTTTCAGGAGGACAAAAACAAAGAGTAAGTATTGCTCGTGCTTTAATTAAAAATCCTAAAATGATTTTGGCAGACGAACCTACTGGTAATTTAGATGAAAAAACAGGACAAAAAATCTTTGAATGTTTAAAACAAATATCAAAAGATACCTTAGTTGTTATAGTTTCTCATGATACCCAAAGTGCTTATAAATATGCAGACCGCATTATTGAATTTGCTGATGGTCAAATTGCAAAAGACCTTACTCAAAAAGCAACTAAAGCTTCCACTGATAAACCCCAAATATTACAAAATAAAACTTATACCCAAGAAGAAGTTGCTAATTTATTAAAACAAAAAAATAATGCTATGGAACTAGATTTTGCACCCACTTTGGCAAATGAAAATTATAGTTCTCAACATCAAGCAATGCATTTGCCTTTAGTACAAACTCATATTTCCAAACAAACAGCTCTTTTAGTAACTCAAAATATTTTAAAAAATAATAAGAAATTAGCTTTTAAAATCATTTCTACATCTAGTAATGTTGCTTTATTCTTAACTCTTTCTTTTTTAATATTTTTCAATATGTTTCTTTGGCTTTGTAATTTAGGTTATGTCACACCAGAAAGCCAATCAAAAAACAAGACATTTTGGTTGTTATTAACACCTTTATTATTTCACATATATTTTTTAGGTATATCTTTTTATCAAATGATTATTCATATGAGAAATATTATCACCTTAAAAAACAAAGATATTGGCATTCTAAAATCTTTAGGGGTTTCTGATCGAGATATTCACAAAATATTTCATCATTTAAATATAAAAATAGTTATTATTCAATTTTTGGGAATTCCTTTATTCTTTTTGATATTTGTTTTATTCATGGTAATATCAGCTTCTTTGCAAGGCAAATTAAAGTATTTGACCACCCTTTACTCATCTTTAAAAGAATTTGTGCCTCTTTATTTATTTTTGGTAAATATAGTTTTATTTTTTGCTTTAGCTTTTTTTTATCCTTTTTTCTTAAATCATGTTTCAATCAAAAAACAATTAAAAAAAGTCTTAAAACAAAATCCTTTAACTATTATTTTAACTGTTCCCAAAGCATAATTTTTTGAACCATTTCATTTATTAAGCATTAAGACAATCAAATTTGAATATAATATTTAAGATCAACTTTAAGTTGGTCTTTTTTATTTTTATCGACTAAATTGCTATCATTTCATGCATTCACCAAGTTATTTATATATAATAATTTTTTCAAGCAATCAAACACCAACCAAAATTAATTACCAACTAAAAATTACTAAAAATATTATTTTATTTGACTACTTTTATTGTATAATTTAGTTAGATAATGCCAATTTTATTTACTGCAATCTATCTATTTTAATTTATGAAAAATTTAAATTAATTGTTTTGCAACACTTTAACCATTACTAAAAATATTATGAATTTATTTTTTATTTATACTACCCATTAAAATATTTCTAATATCTTCGTTGCATTCAAATCCTTAAATTGCAATCAGTTGTAAATACCCTCAATAAAGCTCGTGATTTAGTCAAAAAAGACGGTATTGACCTCCAAGTTACTAAGGTAAATTATTATACAGAAGGAACAGATTTAATTTCTTCTGGCAAAGCTGATGGTCTAATATATTTTAATATTCACGTTCTTAATTATCACAACGAAATTTTAAAAACTAACAATAAAGAAATGTTTGAATATGTTCAAGCCTTTTATTATTCTAAATATGGCCTTTATATTAATAAAAATCGCAATCCTGTTTTGAAAGACTTAGAAGATGTTAAAAAACATTCTAATTTAAAAGTTCTTTTAGCTGTGGCTTTTTCTTATATTGGTCCTTGCGATACTCCTCGTTCTTTGGTTTTGTTAAATAAATTAGGTTTAATTAAAATTGATCCTAAAGTATTACAAGAAAAAAAGTTTGGCATTTCTTTTGAAGACCTGCAAAATCATTACAATTTAGAATTTATTAAGGCTTCTCAGATTCCTGATAAATTTGCCCAAAATCCTCAAAAATACGATCTTATGGCGAACTGGCCTGCTTTTATGAATCCTTATCCTTATTTTGTCCGCATTGGAGCTACCATTGAAGGAAACGAAGAACCAACAGATGATTTTATTGCCTCTTATGATATTGGACTTTCTTGTTTGAAAAGTCATAAAGATAGCGAACAGATAAAAACTCTTAAAGCCATTTTAAATAATCCTCAAGTAAAAGAATTTCATTTACAAGAAGGTGGCGCCCAACAAGATTATTTTATGGTTAAAGCCCCAGAAAAAACTACTAAACATATCAAAGAATTATGGCTACAACATTAAAATTTAAAATAGATAGTAAAAATATTTTAGTTTATTAATATTGCCATTTTTTCAATTCTACAAACAATACCATCCCCAAATTAAAAACAACATTATAAAGCAAAAACAAAAAAGGAATTAACAATGGAACAAATAATTAAAATTGCAAGCCCTTTTCAAAGAGTACTTGATGCTCTTGTTGAAATTAAAGATGATTTTTTACAATACAACGCTAAATTAGAGATTTTAAGTGAACAAGAAGTTCAAGCCCAATATCAATTGTCAGGTAATGACGCCTTAAAACAAGGTTTGATTGATGCTAATATTGGTAATAATTTTCATACTATGCAAGGATATAATCAAATTTATAAAACCAAAGAAGGAACTTTGCCTTTAACAATGGTAAGCCCCTTATTTCATCCTAAATATGGATTATACGTCCACAAAGCAAATACTTTAGGACTCAAAACTTTGGAAGATGTTAAAAAACACAAACATTTACGTTTTTTGTACGCCCCTTTTAATGAATTGCACATAGCTCCTTGTGATTTTGCTCAAAAAAATAGGAATCGTTGAAGTAAGAGAACAGACCATCCAAGAAAAAGGTTTTAATCTATCCTTAAAGGATGTAAAAAACATTTATGATTTTGAATTTATTAAAACTTCGCATCTTTTAGAAATTCCTCAAAAATTTCAAGATACTCAAAAATATGATCTTACAATTAATTGTCCTGGTATGATGAGAGATAGTAATTTTGTAAGAGTCGGTTCTATTGGTTTAGGCAAAGAAGAAAATATTGAACCTCAAGAAGATGTTTTTTTATCTTATGCTGTTATTTTAGCTGCTAAAACAGGAACCGAGACACCTCCCAAAGTTACAATCATTAAACAAGTTTTAAATGACACTCATTATAGAAAAGTACAATTTTTACATGGTGGCACAACTCAGGATTATATTATGGTAAAAGATCAGAATGAGTTAAGAGAACAAATTCAACAAAAATGGTTATAATCAAATTATTCACATATTTTGTATTATAAGTGCCAGAAAGAAATAAAATGTTTGATTCTAAAAAACACGAAATAATTATGAAACATTATCACAATCCACAAAATCAAACCGATGTTCGACTTCCAGGCTATATTCCGTTTGAAAAGCAAACTTCTTATTGTGGTGATAAAGTTATTATTCAATTAAAGTGTGATAACAATAAAATTATAGATATTAAATATGAAGCTAATGTTTGTTCTATTTGTGTTGCTTCTGCCAGTGTTATGTCAGTTTATTTGCAACATTTAACCAAAACACAAGCCTTAAATAAAATTAATCATTTTATGGCTATGGTACAAAATCAAACTTATGACAGCACTTTGTTTAATTCTGATCTAAAATCATTTGATATAGTTTATCAATTGCCAGGTAAAATTAATTGTGTTTTGTTGCCTTGGCAAATTTTGCAAGAATTCTTACTTGGATAATTTATTACAAAACTTTTAATATTGCATATTATAACAAAAATAAAATAGATAATAAATAATGATTATTACAACAAAAAAGACCGTTTAAAAACGGTCTTTTTTTATTATGAAATGCATTTTCAAACTCAATATTTTTTGTAATTAAGAAAACAAAATTATTCATCATCATTATTTTGATCTAAATCTAATGATTTATAAAACCCTTTTCTTTCTAAAACAGGGATGGGTTCTGTAAATGTTTGGGTGGTGGTTTTTTGTAAAAATTCTTGTAAAGATGTTAATTTGCAATCAATATTATCTAAATACCAAAGTAAAAGAGCTTCTCCTATTTGTGGTCTTTTGGCAGCTCCATGTTCTAAAAGTCCATGATGAGAAATTAACATATGTTTTAATAATAATACTTCTTCTTTATCTTGAAAACCCAATAATTGGGCTTCTTTTTCTACTTCACAAGCACTTATGACTAAATGACCTAATAGCAAACCTTTGGGAGTATAGTTTTTTTGTTCTAAATCTAGTTCTTTAATTTTTTCCATGTCATGTAAAATAGTACCTGCAAATAGTAAATCATTATTGAGAAAAGGATAAATTTTTAAAAGAGATTCTGCCATTTTTAACATAGTTAAAGTATGATAACCAAGTCCGCCATAATAATTATGATGAATTTTTAACGCTGCTTTGGAAATTAAAAATTTATTTTTGTTTTTGCAATATAAATTGTAAGTAATTTGTTTTAAGACTTTGTTTTTTATTTTATGTAAATAGTTTTCTAATTCGTCTTTTACTATTGCAAAAGAAATAGGAGCACATTCATAAAAGGCTAAATAAGTTTCATACAAAGTTTGCATATCTAATACATTATAAGCTAAATTGTATGTTTGATTCATCAAAATAAGTTCTTCATTTTTGAGAAGACAAATAGTTTTAAAATGATATATTTGTTCTTGGATAGGTGGTTTGGTTTGAGGTTCTAATTTGATGTTGATTTCGCTTTTGTCTTGTAATTGCAAGGTGATATTATAAAAATGAAGTCCTTGATTGATGCTTGTTACTTTGCCTGTAAAAAAGTTGATTTGTCCTTTTTGATATTTGGGTAAGTTGTTGGTTTGGTTTTTTTTCATGCGTTTTTTTCCTATTGGTCTAGATTGGGATTGATAAAAATATGTTGATGGAAGTGTTTGTAAATGGAAATAGTAAGTTTGCATTATTACATTTATAAACAAAAATAAATTGATGTTTATAATTTTGTTATTACATAATTTAGTTCATTTTATTTTTATTCATTATTTTATTTATTTATTATTTATCTAGGATTTGATTTTGGCTAAGTACAAAATTAATTAATTGTTCTTTAATGTTGGGTATTTCTCTATTAAGTACTTTGGTAATTAGTTGTTTTTGTGTATGTTTAATCCATGTTCCTTTGGGTTTGTGGGGCAATTGTTTTAAGACTTCTTGCCAACTAAAATTAAGTTCAGTAATTGTTTTTATTGGTAAATATTGATAAATATATTGTATTTTGGCTGCTGCATAAGGTTCTTTTTGCAAAAGATAATTAATTTGATTAGCTAGGAGACAATTTTTTAATCCATGTTTAAATAAATTAAAAGTAATATTTTCCCAAAGATATAAACTTAAAGAGGCAATGTTTTGGTAGCTTTTTTTCTTTTGTTTGGTAAAAGGAAAAGATGCAAGGATTTGGTTGTTGAGTAAAAGCGACATTGACCAAAAAATTCTTCTTTTTAATTTGTGGTGTGCTTGAATGTATTTAAGTTTAGTTTCATGTAGGTAAGCTAAACAAAGAATGCTTTGGTTTAGTTGGGGTAAAAATAGATGGGTTTTAGTTTCTATCATAGTTTTAAAAGTTTGGTGCCAGTTTTTGTGAGTGATGATTTTTTCGATGTTTTCATAGATTCTTTGAGAAGAAATTTTAGCTAATAAATGGTTTTTGCGGATGATAGCTTTTTGGGTAGTTTTTTCTATGCAAAATCCTAGTTTAGATTGAAAATAAAAAGCTCTTAAAATTCTTAAAGGGTCTTCTTGGAATCTAATAAAAGGGTCTTTGATGGTGCGGATCAAACCTTGCTTTAAATCTTTTTTTCCTTGTTTTTCAGGTGTGAAATCAAATATTTTACCAGTTTCATCCATTAAAAGAGTGTTAATAGTAAAATCACGTCTTAAAAGGTCTTGATGGATGTTTTTGGTGAAAAAAATTTCACTAGGGTGGCGATAGTCTTTGTAAGTGCCTTCTTTTCTGTAAGTAGTAATTTCGAAAAGATAATTTTCAAAAGTTATTTTAAAGCTACCATAATTAATTTTTATTTGGGTTGTTTTTTCTGGGCATAAAAGGAGTTTTATTTGTTGGGGGGCGGCGTTAGTAGTGATGTCGATGTCTTCGTTAGCATTTATTTGGAGTAAATAATCTCTGACAGTGCCACCCACAATAAAGGCTTCGAATCCGTTTGTTTTTAAGATAGTAATTATTTTTTGAGCTGTTTTTAGTTGA
>NZ_BBIY01000002.1:0-17874 GCF_000744065.1 'Chrysanthemum coronarium' phytoplasma | reverse complement strand
TGATTATCATTTTTAATTTATGGCTGGGAATTGGAAAATATAATTGAAATTTTTCCTTAATTGGGTTATTTTGATTATTGTTATTATCGTTTTATTTATCGTTTTAATTGTTCTTTAAGAACAGTTTTATTTGTATTATGTGATTATATTTTTAGTAGCTGATAGTAAAAATTAATTTGTAATAGATTTGTAATAGATTAATGTTTAAAAATTATTTATTATTTATTAATATATTATTATTGATTATTTATAAGTTTAATGAAACTATAATTGCAATTATAACTTTGCTTTGTTTTGTTATGTATTTTTTGCTTAATTATTTATTGTATGTGTATCTTTGTTTGTCATTCAAAAAAGGAATTAATACAATTAAGGAATTAATACAATTAAGGAATTAATACAATTAAGGAATTAATACAATTATAGAAAATAATTATAAGAACACAATAATTTAAGAGTATTATCATTATCAAAATAAAAATTATAAAAAAATTATAACTAAAAAAATAAATATATAAAATTATATAAAAAGGAGATAATTTACTGTACTTATGGACTTAAGAAAATATTTTAATCAAGTAAAAGTATTTTTTGCCAAGACAAATGCATATTTTACTAAAAACAAAGTATATCGGTATCTAAATTACTTATTAGTAGGAGTTTCGCTTGTTGTTTTGGGGTGGTTGCATGTTCAAGTGTTTAGTGAAACCAAACAAGAAGGCGATGTTCTAAGAGCATCTACTTTTTCAGGGATGATTCCTATTTGTCTACGATCGGAAAAAGCTTCAGCTCAAAATAGTGTTGTTTCTACAGGAGGAGAACGCTTAACTGGGTTTGAGGTTTTATTGATGAGAGACGTTGCCAAATAAATGGGTAAAAAGTTAGATTTAAGACTTAATACTTTTGCAGGATTAGTGGGAGAGATATTGAATATAAAAATTCTGATATGGCTGCTGCTTGTTTTAGTATTATGCCTGAGAGAAGAGATAAAATGGATTTTAGTGTAGTTTATAATGTTCCTATGAATGCATTAATAGTAAGAAAAGATAATCCTGATTTTTTAGAATTTGAAGCTGGTTCTAAAGTTCAAGATAAAGATCTTTTTGCACATTTAGAAAAATTATCAGATAAAGCAGCAGAAGAAGGAAAAACAAAAAAATTTAATTTTATTGCGATGGCTACAAATACCACTGATAAAGAATTATTTAAACAAGGAAATATGAAAGCACAATTAAGCCCTAAATATAGAGATAATTTAATTAATTATGCAACTGGTTCTGATAATGCAGCTCCTAATTTACAAGCAGTAAGAGAAAATAAAGAACGAGGCAAAGAAGTTATTTATGTAATTGATGATGTTATTGCTCGTGGTAATGTAGAAGGTGACAAAGACTTAAAATATATTTCTCTTCAAACTGATAATCCTCTTTTATTATCTAGTCCTGAAGGGATAGGTATTGCCGTTCATAAAGGCGATAAAGAGATGCTAAAAGCAGTTAATAATGCTTTAGTAAAATTATTTGATTTAGATGTTAAGAAAAAAGAAGTAGAAAAAGAAGAAGATAATGGTACAAAAACATTTAAAGTAGAAGATAAAATATATGATCTTAAAAAGATTTTAGAAACTCTTAGGAAATTAAAACCAAGATTAGCACCACAAAGAACAAAGGACCAAGAAACTAAATTTGCTGAATTAAAAGGTCTTAATTCAAGAAATGATTATGAAGAAAAATAATTTGAAGTTTTATTCAAAGTTTGGTCTTGGTTTTCTCTTAATAATACATTACAAAAAGATGCAGCAAAACAAAGATTGAAAAATTTACCTAATGAATTGAAACAACTGAAAAAAGTTGTTGATACTTTAACTAAATGTTTAAAAGGTGGTACACAAAGACAAACTTTCAAAACAAATTATGATAAATTAAAAGTTAAAAAATCATACAAATTTTCAAGTACACCAGAAGAAAAAAATAAAAACCAAGAAAGAACATTAGACGAAGAACAAGAATATCAATTTTTGAAAAAGTATCTATTTGCGTTTTTTGACGAAACTAAAGAAGCCAAAACAAGAAGAGTATTAAATTCAAAACAACAAGAATTAGAAGTTAGCCAAAAAGAAAAAGAAACTTTGGAAAAATGTTTAGACGAATAAGACAAAACTCAATTAGAACAAGTTAAAAAGAAATACGAAGAATTAAATACAAAAAATCAAAGAAACGCAGCACAAGAACAAGAATTTGTTGAATTAAATAAAACTAAAAGAGCACAAACTGCAACAGAAAATGATTCTCCAAATGTGCAAAAATACGAACATTTGACATCCAAAAAGGAAGCAATAAAAAATAAAATAGATGAAAGATTAAAATTAGTATTTGATGAAACTGTTTATAATGAAAAGGGTTTTGTTCAAAAAGGAGACGATTCTTTATGGGGAAAAATTAAATATCACTTACCAAATTATAAAAAACCTTTTTATACTTCTTTATTACTTGCTGTTGATGGTGTTGTTTTTGGATTCTTATTATCATTAGTTCTATTAGCAGTTAAAAATAAATCTACTCTTTCTAGAACAAATAATGTCTTTGTAAAAGGTGTTAAACAAGTAGGTTCTAAATTTGTAGATTTTTATGTTTGGTTATTAAATGGAGTTCCAATTGCTGCTCAAGGATTGTTAGTTTGGTTTGCAAGACATTTATGGTGGCCTAGTATTTTCGCTACAATGCATCAAACTCATGCAGCATTAGTTGTCATTGTATTAAATTCAGCTGCTAATATTGCTGTTGTTTTAATGCAAACTCTTAAATTTGTAGATAAAGGACAAGTAGAAGCGGCTCAATCTTTAGGATTTAATAAAAAACAAACCTTCTATTATGTTACTTTCTAACAAGCATTAAAAAATCAGTTCCTTTAGTAGTAGCACAATTTGTTACTAATATTAAAGCTTGTACTTTCTTCGGATTAATTGCATTAATTGATATGTCATTTGTTACAAATGATGCTATGAATGTTACAGGAGATTTAGTTGCTCCATTTGTAATACTTTCCGTTGTTTACTTAGTTTTAATTCAATTTATTAACATGTTAAGTAAATATTTAGAAAAAAATTAAATCCTGCTTTAAAAACTGTAGTTAGTGCTTAATAAATTAATTTAAGAATTATAAGAAACAAATATTAAGATAAAACAAATATTAAGATAAAACAAATATTAATTCTTAATATAAAATATAAAGATAATTAATGCATAACTCACTACATTTTAATTATTAACCCAATATTTATTTCTTACCTTTGAATCTTTTATATTAAAATAGTTATACTGATATTAATTAAATGTTAATTTTAATTGTTTTTATGTTATCATAAATAATAAAGTATTATTTTAAAAAATATCTTATTATTAAAAGTTTGATATTGTTTTAGAATTGAAAAATATTTATAAATGATGCACATTACAATTTATGTATATTTATAATATATAAATAAAAGGTTAAAAAATGAAAATTAAAAAGATGCCTCCCAAATATAGATTTCATATTCATAAGTATATTAAAATTATTGTATCTATTATAACAATGATGTTTGTTTTTTGGTATTTTAAATTAAATTTGTCAAATAGATAGTTTTTACAAGCACCAAAATTGAAAGTGAAGGTAAAAATTATATATTATGATTCAAAGGAAAAAAGAAAAATACAAAATTACTGAATATCTAAAATATACTAAATATGTTTTATTATTTATGTTTATGATTTTTTGGGGATGGCTTCATTTTAGTGTGGGGTTATTTCAAAGAGTTAATAATTCTAAGAAATATTTAAGAGTAGCTGTGGTAGCTGATGCAGCTCCTAATAGTTTGACTATTAAATCTGATAAAGATATAAGTAAAGCTCATAGAACTATTCAAGGTGAATATATTTCAGGATTTGATATAGACTTAATTGATAAAATAGTAAAAGCATTACCTCAAGAAGAAAAGTATGAAGGTTGTAAATTTAGTCTTTTTGATTTTGATGGGATGTTTACTGCTGTTCAAAATGGTTCAGTTGATGTAGCTATTTCTTCTATTAGTATTACTGATAAAAGAAAAGAAAACTTTGATTTTCCTATTGCCTATACTTTGGATAATACAGGGTTTTTAGTAAGAAAAGATGATGCGCGTTTTAAAGATTTGCCAAAAGAAGTAAAATATGAAGATATAAAAGGTATATTAAAAGATTCCAAAGACCCAATTAAATTTTTAACTCTTACTGGTTCTGTGGCTGATAAAGTTATTGAAAATATTAGATCAGATTTAGGAAATTTATTACGCATTACTAAATCCAATCCTATTGATGATGCTGTTATGTGTGCTCAAAGCGTTAAAGATAAAGCTTCTGATATTTTTGTAACTGATAGTTATATTACTAAATATTATGCTTCGCAAAATGATGAATTAAAACATATATCAATTATATCTGATGATGCTCGTTTTACTGTTTCTCCTACAGGTTTAGGAATTGTAGTTAAAAAAGGTAATACAAAATTAATTACTCCAATTAATAATGCTTTTAAAGAAGTTTTAAAAAAAGAAAAACTTGTTCTAGAGGGTGATGATTTAGATGTTAAAGGTATAATTGAGTTAACAAAAGAATTAAAAGAAGAACAATCAAAACCAACTGACAAACAAGACCGAAATAGAATAACAACTTTAGAAGACAAAATATCTAAATTTAAAGAAATAACTAATAAATGGTTAGAACAATCTTTAAAAGAGTTAAGTCAAAAACAAGGATTAAATTGGTATCAAAAAGTATCTCTTGTTTTACTTGATTATGCCACACCTTTAAAAACTACTTTATTACTTGCATTAGATGGAGTTATTGTAGGTTTTATCTTAGCTATTGTTTTAACATGGATTAAAAGTATTAAACCTAATTATCAAACACAAAATCCCTTTATTGTAGGGTTAATACAAAGTTTTCTTTACTTGCTTGATGCAATACTTTATATTTTTAAATCAATTCCAGTAGCAACTCAAATGATTATAGTTCATTTTGGTTGGAGAGCTTATAATCCTGAATTAAATCCGATGTATTCAGGTATTATAGTGTTATTATTAAATTCAGCAGTTAGTATTACAAATATTTTATTACAAAATATTAAGTTTTTAGATAAAGGACAAGTAGAAGCTTCTCTAGCTTTAGGAATGACTCAAAGACAAACATTTTTTTGTGTTATTTTCCCCCAAACGCTTAAAAGATCACTTCCTTTTGTAGTACAACAATTTATTGTAAATATTAAAGATAGTGCTTGTTTTGGTGGTTTGGTTGGTCTGTTAGATGTAGCATGGAAAGCCAAAACTCAAATTGTTCAAACAGGAAGCATTGCTATTCCTTATGCTATTACTGCTTGTATTTATTTAGTTTTAATTACGATTGCTAATTTATTTGTTAAATATTTAGAAAAACAAAAAAAAGGAGTTTAGAATGCAATATTTAATTGAAGTTAAAGATCTTTGTAAAAAGTTTGGCGATAAAGAGATTTTAAAAAATATTAATTTAAAAATTAAAAAACAAGAAATAGTAACTATTATTGGTTTTTCAGGTTCAGGGAAATCTACTTTATTAAGATGTTTTAATCTATTAGAAGAACCTAATTCTGGTCAAATTTTAATTGATAATAAAAATATCTTAGATAAAGGAGTAAAATTATCTGATCTAAGAACTAAAGTAGGAATGGTGTTTCAAAATTTTAATTTATTTGAAGGAAAAACAGTATTAGAAAATTGTTGTTTAGCTCCGATGAAAGTATTAAAGTTATCTAAACAAGAAGCTCAAGAAAATGCTTTAGAACGGTTAAAAGAACTAGATTTAGAAGCTCTTGCTAATCAAAGAGTAGAAACTCTTTCAGGGGGACAAAAACAACGTGTTGCTATTGCTAGAGTTTTATGTATGAAACCTGAAGTTATTCTTTTAGATGAACCAACTTCTGCCCTAGATCCTGAATCTACTTTGCAAGTATTACAAACTTTACAAAAATTATCAGAGAAAAAAATAAATCTTATTATTGTAACTCATGAAATGAAATTTGCTCAAAGAGTATCTGATACTATTTATTTTATGGAACAAGGTAAAATTCTTGAAAAAGGTACTCCGAAAGAAATTTTTGAAACTGATAAGTTTCCTAAATCTAAGGCTTTTTTTGAAGATTTTTGATTCCTTATAAATGTATCATTATTTATTAAAATAAACCAAACTGTAATTTCAGTTTGGGTTTTCCTTTCTTTTGGGGCAGATAAATTGTTGTAATTGTTTATAATTTAGGGTGATAGAATTATTTAATGTTTTAAATGTTTAGGAATGATTATAATAAATAAATGGAGATAGATAAATATGCAATATTATAATGAAGAAATGATATTAAATCGTCAATTTTTAAATCTTGCTAAAAATATGAAAGCTACAAGACCTCATCAAATATTATGTGGTGGCATTACCGAAGTTTATTACCATGATAAAGTTTTATATGTTTCAGTTGTCCTAGATACATATAGTCGCAAAATTTTGGCTTATCATGTTTCTTATTATGAAGGCGCATCTTTAATTATAGGTACTGTTGATAAATTAAATGTATTTTAAAATGATTGCATTTTTCATTCTTATCTTAAATTTCCATATTATAAATTGGATGTTGAAGAAATTTTAGAAAACAAAAATTTAATTCAGAGTTTTGAAGATAGACAAAGGATTCAAAAAGGACAATCTTCTCCTTGTGCTTATTTAACTTCTTTCTTTTCTTCTTTTAAATGTTAATGTATTTATTATGGCATTCCAAACCCTAGAACTATTAGTAAAAAAGTTATGATTGAAGCTATTTGTAAATATATGTCATATTATAATTTATAAAGAATGCATTCATAACTTAATTATGCTACTCCTGATGCATTTGAAAAAAAATATTTTAAAAAGTTAAATGAATAAGTATTTGAAAGTAATTTTGGGTATTGTTTCGAGTTATAAAAAAATCTCCATAAACGAGTTTCCATAATTTTATTTTTACAAATATTACATAATTTATTATGCAATGCAAAAGATATAAAAAACACTATAATTACACTATTTTATTGCTTTTTTATCTAAATTTTGGTATAATCCTCAGTAGAGTTATTAATAATAAATTGATAATTAAGTAACTAAAAAAAGGAGATTATAATCATGGCTAATATTAAACAACAAAAAAAACGTAATAAAACTAATGAAAAACGTCGTTTGCAAAATGTTTCTTTTAAATCATCTGTAAAAACAGTGGTAAAACAAGTAAAAACTGCAGTTGCAAACGCTGATAAACAAAAAGCCTTAGCTTTATTAAGTGTAGCTTATAAAAAATTTGATAAAGGGGTTTCTAAAAGAGTTTATCACGCTAACTTTTCTGCTAGAAACAAATCTGATTTACAAAAATTAGTAAATACCCTTTAATTTTTCTTTACAAAACTCACAAAAACCACATTAATTAAAACAAACATCAAAACTTATCATAATATTGGACCAACAAACATAACATTAATATTTTAATTGTAATTATTTTATTTAAATATATTTGAGTGGAAAAGGTTGATAAATTTATGTTTTTTTGGGCAAATAAAGTAATTTATGTAACTTCAGGATTTATTGTAGGATCAGTTTTAGGGACAAGTCTATATTTTAGATCGTTATTAAATGAACCTAAATATATCCTTAAAAAAGGATCTAGCACTACAATTAATAATATTTCTAATAAAGTTATTGGCAAAGATGTATTAATGCCGCCTTCTTTATCTGATAATTTGATGCATTTATGGTTTGATTTTATCAACAAACAAACAAAAACATTAATACAAATATTGTAAAATATTTAAGTTTATTATTTGCTTATTATTTATTTATAAATACTTTTACATTTTTCTTTTTATAATTATTAAAATATAATTTCTAAGGAATATTTATTTATGAAAAAACAATTTGGATTTATGACAAACCATTACAAAGAGCACAAAAATATATTTTTAAATATTTTCTTATTTATTGTGGGTTTTTTAGTAGGTGTTGTTTGTGGAGCTAATTTATATGTTACAGCATTAAAGAACGAACCTAAATATTTTGCACAAACCACAGTAAAAAAAGGTGTAAATGAAGTTAATAAATTTTTAGGTACCAAATATGAAATCTCCTACAAGAAAACTTTATTCTAGTGAAGAATTTCTACATTGGTGGTTTGAATTTATAAATGGTTTTAATAATAAAAATAAGTAAAAATTTTTCAAACCCCATTAACTAACAAAATTTATATTCTTACTACATTTATATTTTTCCAATTAAAACTTATTATTTTTTCCACCATTAAATTAATTTTTCCCAAAGTAAAGAGGTATTTTTTTATGTTAGATTTGAATTTTGTAGTCCAAAATCTGCCATCTGTTATTGCAAAATTAGAAAAAAGGCAACAAAATTTTGCTTATTTAAATAAATTGCCTCTTTTAGCACAACAAAGAAAATCTTTACTTTTGGAAATACAGGATTTAAGAAGTCAAAAAAATCAATCAGCTAAAAAAGTTGCCCAAAAAGCTAACGCCAAAGAAGATATTACTCTTGTTTTGCAAGACACTAATTTTTTGCGTGATGATTTACAAAAACTAGAACAAAAGTTAAAACTAAAAGAACAAGAAATTTTTGATATTTTAAGCATTACCCCCAATTTACCACACGATTCTTTACCAATTGGCACAAACGATAAGGACAATAAGGAATTGTATTGCGCAGGACAAATAAGAACTTTTGCATTTACGCCCAAAGACCATGTTTATTTAGCTGAAAAATTAGATATTCTCGACTTTAAAAGGGCTTCTAAAATTTCTGGTAGTGGATTTGTTGTTTGCAAAGGGCTAGGAGCACGCCTCGAAAGAGCCTTAATTCAATTTATGATGGATCTTCATAATAAAAAAGGTTATCAAGAAATTATTCCTCCTTATATTATCAATGAAAAATCAATGTTTGCAACAGGTCAATTACCCAAGTTTGAAGATGAAGTCTACAAGCTTTACAACTCCAAAAATAATTGGTATCTAAATCCTACAGCAGAAGTTCCTACTATTAATTTGCATCGTGAAGAAATTTTTAAACCAGACACACTTCCCATTAAATACGTCGCCTACACTACTGCTTTTCGCCAAGAAGCAGGCTCAGCTGGCAAAGATACTAGAGGAATTTTTAGACAACATCAATTTAATAAAGTAGAATTAATCCAGTTTTGCCATCCCCAAAATTCTTATGAATGTCTAGACCAAATGTTAAAAGATTCCGAAGAAGTGCTAAAACTGCTCAAACTTCCTTATCGTGTTGTTTTACTTTCTACTGGGGATTTGGGTTTTAGTATGGCAAAAACTTATGATTTAGAAGTTTTTTTACCAAGCTATAATTGTTATCGTGAAATTGGTTCTATCAGTAATTCTTGCGATTTCCAAGCAAGACGCGCCAATATTAAAATGAAAAATCCTGCAAATAATAAAAATGAATACGTTCATATTCTAAACGGTTCAGGTTTGGCTGTTGGAAGAACTGTCATTGCTATTTTGGAAAATTATCAAAACCAAGATGGTACTATTACAGTTCCTGAAGTTTTACAGCCTTATTTAGGAACCGATATTATCAAGTAATTTGAATGTTTTTAACAAGAATAATTTAGAATATAGAGTCGAATCTTTTATGAAAAATAAAGTGATTCGGCGTTTTTTATTGGTAAAACAAAAGCCACTAACAAAACCTTTACTATTTTTTTCACCATTTTCAAAGGAAACCTCAAAAATTCATTACTTTCATCTTCAAAAATAATTGTGAGGTAATATCAATATGCAAATTAAAAACATTTATTTACGACCCCACAATTCTCAAACTTTTCCTCAACAAATAAAAACCTATATCAAAACCAATATTAATCCATCTTTTTGGGGTTTTGTATCTAATTATCCTTGTTATAATTCCGAGACTATCCAAACTTATCCTTGTCTTTTGTGCCGTATTAAAGACGCTTCTTCGGATTTATTAGGAGTCTTTTTTGATGGTGGCACAAGGACTGCAAGTTTCAAAGGCGAAATAAAATATAGTTTAGATGATTTAAAACAAATGTTAAATGGTGCTCAAAATATGTATATTTTTTGGAAAGAACGCCCCTAAAATTTATTTTATAATCCTTAATATTTATTAGAGTTTAAGATTTGCTCCATAAAAATCTTAAATAAAAAATTATAAATGAAGCCAAAAACATTAATCATTCATTGTTTCAAATTCCTAACAATTTATTTTAATAATAAAATAAAGTCCAAATTAATCAGATTTTGCATGCAATCTCAATTGAAAAGAGGCATAATTATTTTATGACACAAACTTCTAACTCCCAATACTTAGTTATTTTGTATTATCAATATGCTCCAATAAAAGACCCCCAAACTTTTAGAGACCAACATTTTAAATATTGTGAATCTATAGGACTTTTAGGACGTATTATCGTTGCCCAAGAAGGTATAAACGGTACTTTGTCAGGTCCAGAAGAACAAATACATAAATACATGGATCAACTAAAACAAGATCCTCGTTTTTGCAACACCGTTTTTAAAATGGAAACTGTAGAGGCACACGTTTTCCCGCGTCTTTCTATTAAAGTTAAGCCCGAATTGGTTAATTTGAGTCTTCAAGAAAACGTTGATCTTACTAAGGACAAAGGTGCTTATTTAGCTCCTCAAGAATTTTTGCAAGCCTTGCAAGAAAAAGATACTTTAATTCTTGATGCTCGTAATGACTATGAATATGATTTAGGACACTTCAGAAATGCAGTTAATCCCAATATTAGACATTTTCGTGATTTGCCAAATTGGGTCAAACAAAACACCCATTTATTAAAAGATAAAAAAATCGTAACTTATTGTACTGGTGGTGTGCGTTGTGAAAAATTTAGCACTTTCTTAAAAAAAGAAGGTTTCGATGATGTCTATCAATTAGAAGGAGGTATCATTTCTTATGGCAAACACCCCGAAACTCAAGGTGCTTTGTGGGATGGTCAAATGTATGTCTTTGATCAAAGAATAGCAGTTCCTGTTAATCAAAAAGAACATGTTATCGTTGGTAAAGACTATTTTGATGGCACTCCTTGTGAACGCTATATTAATTGCTCTAATCCTCAATGCAACAAACAAATTTTGTGCCACGAATATAACGAACACAAATATTTAGGAGCTTGCAGTGATAAATGTAGCAACCATCCGCAAAATAGATATCTCAAAAAGCACAATAATCCAAACTCATAACAAAAAAACACTCATATTTTAATAAGATATGTTATAATAATGTATGATTATTGTATTTTTTTGGTTTGGCTGCAATACCCAATTAAAAAAATATAAAAACCATTGTTTTTAAACAATTAATTATTATCAGATCCAATAAATTATCCAAGATAATTTGCAATTTTTGCAAGGAGGAAAGAAAATGTTTGCAATCATCAAAACTGGAGGAAAACAATTCCGTGTTTTTGAAGGACAAGAAATTTATGTTGAAAAACTAAATGTTGAGCCAGAAACAACTTATCAATTTCAAGAAGTTTTAGCTGTTGGTGGCTCCAATCCTGTTTTAGGCACCCCTTTTGTTAAAGACGCTAAAGTAACAGCTCAAGTAATCAAGCACGACCGCGCTAAAAAAATTATTGTGTTTAAGTATAAAAAACGTAAAAAATATCGTTGTAAACAAGGACACAGACAATCCTATACTAAACTTTTGATTACTAAAATCACTGTTTAAAAACTATGATTCGCTATTG
Source organism: 'Chrysanthemum coronarium' phytoplasma (assembly GCF_000744065.1). Taxonomy (NCBI): domain Bacteria; kingdom Bacillati; phylum Mycoplasmatota; class Mollicutes; order Acholeplasmatales; family Acholeplasmataceae; genus Candidatus Phytoplasma; species 'Chrysanthemum coronarium' phytoplasma. The sequence continues at coordinate 6,054 of NZ_BBIY01000002.1, read as the reverse complement.
TTTTTACAAAGAACAAAAAAAAATTACTAGTATTCAAGTTTGGGGGCACGCTTTATATGCTCCTAAAGGTTTTGATATTGTGTGTGCTTCGGTTTCTACTGCTATTATTGTAACTTTAAATGCTTTAGAAAAACTTCAATTCCAAACAGATATTACCTATAATCTACAAGATAAGTTGTTTGAATTAGAAGTGAAAACCACCCAAAATACTGTTCTTTTTACTTTGCTAGATAATTTAGAATACACTATCTGCAATTTAGCCAAACAATATCCCAATAATTTTAAAAAAATATCTAAAATTCAAACAAGAAAGAGGTTATAACATGTTATTGCAATTACAAATCCAGTTATTTGCTTCTAAAAAAGGAGCAGGTTCTACTCGAAACGGTAGAGATTCTCATTCCAAAAGATTAGGTGCTAAACTTTCTGACGGTCAATTTGCCAAAGCAGGCGCTATTATTTATCGTCAAAGAGGAACCAAAATTCACCCTGGTTTTAATGTTGGTAGAGGTGGGGATGACACTTTATTTGCTAAAATGAGTGGCATTATTAAATTTGAAAAAAAGCATGGTCGTAAAAAAGTTTCTGTTTATCTGCAATAATTTTTTTATGCATTTAATGAAAGCAGGTATTTAGTTTGCATTTTGTTGATGAAGCCTTTAATGAAGTTTTTGCTGGCAATGGTGGTCATGGCATCGTTGCTTTTAGAAGAGAAAAATATGTAGCTTTTGGAGGACCTGCTGGTGGCAATGGTGGCAAAGGCGGGTCTGTTATTTTTGTAGGCGACAAAGACGAGACTACCTTATTAAAATTAAAATATCAAAAACATCTTAAAGCACCACATGGAATAAATGGCAAAAATAAAGGTCAAAATGGAGCCAACGCCCCTCATCTTTATGTTAAAGTTCCTTTGGGGACAGTTTTTTATACTGCTGATAACAAGTTTTTAGGAGAGATTTTATACGATCAACAAACCTTAGTTATTGCTAAAGGCGGCAAAGGCGGCAAAGGTAATAAAGCATTAGCTACTTTTAAAAATCAAGCTCCAAGTTATGCTGAAAAAGGTGATTTAGGTGAAAGTTTTAAAATCAAAACAGAACTTAAAGTTTTAGCTGATATTGGTTTATTAGGTTTTCCAAGTGTTGGTAAATCCTCTCTTATTTCTGCTATTTCCAAAGCCCAACCCAAAGTTGCTTCCTATCCTTTTACCACAATTAAACCTCATTTAGGAGTTGTTGAAGTAGATGGTTTTAGTTTTGTAGTTGCTGACCTACCAGGACTAATTGCCAATGCTCATTTAGGTTGCGGTATGGGAATTCAATTTTTAAAACATATTGAAAGATGTCGTGTTTTAGTTCATATTTTAAGTATGGAAAGTGCCAATCCTTACCAAGATTTCCAAACTTTAAATCAAGAATTAAGTCAATACAATCCCCAATTATTACTTAAAAAACAAATTATTGTTACCAATAAAATGGATTTACCTGATGCTTTGCAAAAACTTACTCTTTTAAAACAACAAATCAAAGACCAACCAATTATCCCTCTTTCTTTAGTTTCTTTTGATAATTTAGAGACCTTAAAATATGAAATGAGCTCCCTTTTGCAAAATACTCCCTTAGAAGTTACTCCAAACAAAAACAACGACTTTAAATTATACACCCTTCCTGATAATCAAAATACTATTTCTGTTATTAAAGAAAGTGATTCTGTTTTTGTTGTGTCCGGTAAGCAAGTAGAAACTTTTTTTCATCGTACTGATTTTAACAACGAAGAAGCTGTAAAAAGATTTAATAGAATATTGAAAAAAATAGGAATGGAAGAACAATTACAAAAACAAGGAGCCAAACCAGGAGATCAAGTTAAAATTTGTGATCGTTTGTTTTATTTTTTATAATTTGGTAATTATAACATAAAGAAATTATATTTTTGCTCCATAAAAAAATGCTAAATCACTCCCCTTATTATTTAAAAATATTTTTCTTACACTTCATAACCTCCCATTATAAATCTTTTTTGCCCCCAAAACTAAATAAACAAATGCAAGATCTTAATATAAGATCTTTTTTATTACCCAAAATCAACAAAAACAATATACAAAGCAAACAAAACAACAACCCCCCCTTAAACAACCCAAAATTTTACTTTCCCCAATCAAAAATATAACCTAATTCATCAAAATTGAGTTATAATAAAATAAAAAGCAAAAACAAATACTTAAAACAAAAGGACTAAATCATGAATTTTGTAACTAGAAATACTAGAATTTATATATCTGATTATGCTAATTATATTATTAAAAAAATTGATGTTAATCATATGAAACTCCAAAAGCTACTTTACTATTCTTATGCTGCTTATTTATTTAAATATAAAGAATCTTTGTCTGTTAATCTAGTAGAAGCATGGCAAAAAGGACCTGTTTTTAAAAGATTATAACAAAAACTTAAACATTATGACAAAGACGAAATTATTAAAGAGCTTATTTCTCAAACTTGTGAAAGTAAATTAAATTGGGAAATAAAACAAGTAATGGATTTCATTATTTCCAAATATGGATGGGTAGATTCAAGATCTTTGATGAGGCAATCCATGAGAGAAGCTCCCTTTGATAATTATTTTGAAGAAACTCCAATGTATCATTTTCCCAAAGCCTGTTATATTCCTGATGAGGCAATATATTATTATTTTAAAGATTCTAGTAATTCGTATGTTTTTCCTAAATATTTTCCTACTTGTTTACAAAGGATGTAAAATATTGTGGATTGTTAAATAAAATTAATAAAATATCTACAAACATAATTTAAAGATTGCATTTTACTTTAATGTTTGATACAATAAAAGAGGTCAATGGAAGTGGCTGAGGTTTAAAATAAGTATTTTAAGCTTAGGAAAGTCCATGTTAGCACATGCTGCGATTGCATGTAGTGTTTGTGTCTAAGGAATTAATAACTTAGAGTACTGTAAAAAGTAACGGCGTTTTTTAGCTCTAAGGATTGCAATAATTACATTATTTTAATCTATGAGATAAAAACTGAAAGTGTCACAGAGACGAGTTAATTAGAAATAATTAAGTGAAACGCGATAAACCCCTCAAGCTAACAACCCAAAATAATGGTAGGGGCATGCAAAGCGATTAAATGAAATTAGTTTTGCACTACTTATTAGTAGAAGATAAATAGCCACACTTGTTTAACAAGAACAGAACATGGCTTATGCACATTGACCTTTTTTATTAAATTATTTAAAAATCAATAAAGATTATTTGTTTGCTATTATATTTATCATTTGGTATATCTATATTTTGGCAAGAATTATAATTAATGTTATTTATATTATTCATTTATAATTATTGTATTTTATTTGTTTTTAAGTAATTTAAAAATTATTTGTTCCCCCTTTATAAACAAAAAAGCCAAACTGTAAAGTTTGGCTTTCATTGTCTTTATGTTTTTATATTGTGATATTTCTTGAAAGATATTAAATAATTAAAGATAGCAATTTATTTATTTTTGATGTTTGATTTTATAAATTAAAATGAGTAAAAAAGCAACTATTAGACCAGTTATAATTGTTATAATTGTATAAAAAATTATTGAATTTGTTGTAGTAGTTTTAGTTGTTGAAGCTGCATTTGTTTCTTGTTGATAGTTAATTTCTAGTTCCATTTCGCTTTCATATTCGTGATATTGGTCTTCTTTTGCTAAATCGTATTCTATTTTACAAAAATTATTACTGCCATCTTTGTTTTTGCTAAATTGAAAATCTTTAGGTAAAAATTTATTTTTAAGTTGAGGATTTTTTTGCCAAATAGCTTCACATATTAATTGCTTTCTTTGTTCATCAGTAATATTAGGTGTTATTTGTATTGTTCCTAAATGGGCATTTGTAATAATGTCCTCCAAGTTTATCGTTTTTTTAGTAAAATTAAATTCTATTTTATTGCCCAATATATCTTCAATTTGAAAACTGCCTTGCCATTGCATTTCTTCCGATTCATATTTTTCTTCTAATTGTTCGCTTGCTATTTCAAAATCATCGCTTTGTATTTGGATGTTTGATTCTTTATTTATTTCTTTAAGTATGCCATTTAAAGCAATTATAATATCTTCTTTGGTTAATTGATTATTTTGTTTATAATAACTAAAATCATTGATTGTTCTTTTTTCTAGGGGAAATAATTGTTCGAAATTTTTGGGATTCTTTAAATTTTTTAAAGGCAGATTATTTATTATTTGGGGTTTTTGTTTTGTGTTATTTGCATTTTTTTCAACCCCTCCTCCATTTTCCTTTTCTTGGATGTTTTCTAGTTGTTGTTGTTTTCCAGCATAAATACTAATTTGATTGCAAAAATGTATGCCCAATAAAATCATGAATAAAATTAAAGTAAAGTATTTGGGAAACAAACGCATAATTGCTTTTCTTTGGATTTGCATATTACAAATATTTTACTTTTCTATAAATATTAAAGGGTTTCAAAAATAACCCCATTAAAATATTACAGTATAATTATATTTTTTGTGCAACATTTGTATTTATCACATTTTATTATTGTGCCTTTTTCAACAACTTTGCATCCTTTAATTTTATTTTACCCCCCAAATAAAAAAATTTGAATTAAAATATTGTGCCAAAAGTGATTTTTTTGTTTTTTTATGTTTAATTTTAACAATTTTATACTATAATATAAGTATGATTATTTAAATATTTTGAGTCTTAACTCTAAACTCTTACTTATCTTAGATTTAAAATATTCAAAAGCAACTACTAACTTTATAAATTATTTATTTCTAATTTTATTAATTTTGTTAATTTTTCACAAATCACACATTAGCAAAACAAATAAGATAATAAATTAACTATATTTATTCTTTATTTTTAATTATATACAATTTACACAATGGATATATTTCTATTTTACAATTGATTTTCATAAAATAAAATCTTATTTGTATAATAATTTATATAATCCCCCAATATATTAATCATTAATTAAATTATTTTTATAATATGTTTGCAATGTTTTGGAAAATAATAAGCATATTTTCTAAGTTTATTATTGTGTTAATAGCATCTTTTATTTAATTCTTAGCCATAATTTTATCATTTTTCGCAACAAACACCACCAACAACAAATTAGCGTTAATTGTAATTTAGATTTTGTTAATTATTGTAAGTTTTATCAATTTTGCACCCTAAAGCCATATTTGTATCTTTTTTTAATAACTTTGGCACTAAATTATTATATTTGCAACATTTCCCTTAACACCTTAATTTAGTTTTTGTACCCCCCTTTTTTATATTTATTCAGGGTCATTTATACGAGGTATTACAAAACCATTTCAAAAATACTTGCATAATATTTTGCATTAATTTATATTAAGATATAATAAATATCTTTAAAGTTTTAGTTTTTTCATAATGTAAATATGAAACACATTTTAAAAAATGAAATTATAAGTAATAAAGTTATTTTAAAATATAAAATAAAAACATTTTATTACTAAAATTAACCCAACCCAACCCCCCCAAATAACAAATTAGCCCTCATTATAATTAAATATTTTTGCTACTTTATCACAAATGTATAGCCATAACTGTATCAAAATTGAAATTTTTAATGATGGATTTTACAAAGAAATCCCAAAACCACTAATTTATAATTGCATATCATTAGATATTTTTTATAACATCGTTTTTTGCCTCACAAAATAGTTCCATTTTAGATCATTTTAAATTAATTCAGAAAGGCAAAAGGAGACCATAATTATGGATTTTTTTATTAAACACAAACAAAAAACAATCATTTTTCTTTTGGCAACAATAACAACACTGATTTTGTCTATTCCTTTTTTGTCTTTGACAAAAGCCAATAATGCCAAAACTGCTTCAAAAGATTTACAAATAGTAACGACTACTACCATGTTAAAAGATTTAGTCAAGCATTTAGTTGGTGATGTGGCAGAAGAAGAACAAAACGAATATCAAAAAATTGAAGGTATTCAAGTTGATTCTTTGATGGGAGTAGGAATTGATCCGCACAATTACAAAACC
>NZ_BBIY01000003.1:0-17569 GCF_000744065.1 'Chrysanthemum coronarium' phytoplasma | reverse complement strand
GTAAATTATGGATCTCCCGTATTAACGCTGGTGCTATGTTATGCGGCATGCAGTATTCTTATTTAATGCACGGACTTGCTTTGGCAAAAGTAGATGTTAATCGTAAAGTATTAGCAGATTTAGCACACTTACAACCAGAAACTTTCGCACAATATGTTCAATTAGCAAAAGAAGCCTTAGTGCAATTTCAACAAACATTAAAACAAAAAGAAGCGCAAGTAACTAAATTACAAGAAGAACAATTAAACCAACTTGCACAAAAAGAAGAAAAACCACCTCAACTTGAAAAAACCCCAAAACCACAAACTACCCAAGTTAAAGCAAAAAAACCTTCTTTAGATTTATCTAAAATGTTGCTTCCTGAGTTAAAAAAATTAGCTAAAGAACACAAAGTTCCTAATTTTAATAAACTTAAAAAAGCCGAAATTGTTACAACTTTAAAAAAAGCTCTTGCTAAAAAAATAATTTAAAAATTTCAAAATACGTATTTTCATGATTTTTCATTTTTTAATTTTAAACTTGATTTGTATGTTTTTTCATGAATAATTATTTTTTAATTTTTCATTTTACAATAATTAGAAAAAATAAAATAGGAGTTATATAATATAATGAATAAAATGAAACAAAAACGTTTACAAGGATTTTACTCTTTATTATTGGCAACTTTTTTCCTTTTGGTAGCTGGATGTTGTTTTTTTGACCAAACTTTCCAACTTGGAAGTCTGAAATTCCAAATAGGATTATTTTTCTTAGGTGTCCTTTTATCGCTATTTACTTATTTAGTAGTTTTTAAAAAATACAAAGAAACTTTATCCAAGCTTCGTTTTGTCTTTGCCCTAGAAGCTTTTGTCTTTGTTTTTGTCATCGTTACTGCCTTTTTGTTACCAGGATTAGGTTTGTTAAATATTGATGATTTCAAAACCAAAAACCCTTTAGTTGGCAAACTTTTAACTTTTAACTATTGTTTATCATTGATGTTTGTTCTTCACAGCTTCATCAATTTAAATATTAATTATTTCAAGAAACAAAACTTTTCATTTTTCATTTTATATCTTTTAATGTTTGGATTTGGTTGTTTCGGATTAGGTAGCAATTTATTTGAAAACTTAAAAGATATCATTTTAAAATCATTTGCTGTTTTATCTTTAATGCACACTATTTATCTTACATTTACAGGAATTAAACAATTCCAAACCGCTAGTTTACACGCACCCAAAAAAGAGAATGAAAATGAGTGATTTAGTTTCTTTATTAAAAGATTTAACAATGTTAAATGGTATTCCAGGTCAAGAAAAAGCAGTTGCTAATTATGTAGTTGACAAAATCAAAAACCAAGTAGACTCCATCGAATATGATAATTTAGGCTCTGTGATTGCTTGTAAAGGAAAAACAGGACCTCGCATTATGTTTGCAGGACATTTGGATGAAATAGGCTTAATAGTTAATCAAATTACTCCAGAAGGTTTTATCAAATTCCAAACTCTTGGTGGTTGGTTTTCTCAAGTGATGCTTGCTCAAGTTTGGCAAATTCACACCGATAAAGGCGTTCTTAAAGCAGTTACTGGTTGCAAACCTCCGCATGTAATGTCTTTTCAAGAGCGCAATCAAGTTATCAATACTTCTTCTATGTATTTAGATATTGGAGTTTCCAACAAAGAAGAAGCCTTAAAATTAGGCGTTCGCGTTGGTGATATGGTAACTCCTTATATAGAATTCAGCACGCTTGGTAATTCTGATTATCTCCTTGCAAAAGCCTTAGATAATCGCGTGGGAGTTGCAATTGTGATGCAAGTTTTACAAAATGTCAATCCTACTACCAATCAATTTTTTGGTGTTTTTACTACCCAAGAAGAAGTAGGACTACGCGGAGCTCAAACCAGTGCTCACAAAGTACACCCTCAAATTGCTATTGCTGTTGATACTGGTATTGGAAATGATGTTCCAGGGGGCGAAAAAGAAGGGCACACTCTAGGAAAAGGTCCTCAAGTTTTAGTTTATGATGGGGGCTTAGTCGCTCACAAAGGATTGCGTAATTTTGTCCTTAAAATCGCTGCCCAAAACAATATCCCTGTGCAAGAAATAAGTGGCAGTGGTGGTAGAACTGATGCTGCAACTATGCATTTAGTGCGCGAAGGAGCCGCTTCCTTATCTTTTGGCGTTCCTGTACGCTACATTCATTCACACACTTCTGTAGTTCACAAACAAGACATCATAAACACTGTTAAACTTTTAACTTTGTTAGTAAATCAATTAGACGAAAAAGAAGTTAACGAAATTTTATTTCAATAAAAACACTTACAAAATTAAATAATTTCTCATTGGCAAACTAAATTATTTGAATAAAATATTTTAGTTTGTTTCTTGTAAATAGGCACCTTTTTATAACTTACAATCAAAATAACTTCATTTCAGACCACCTTATTTTGCAAACTTACACACCAAACCACAAGCAAATAATTTACTTTTGTTTTTATTTTGGCAAATGCAACAATTAAAAAAAGATTTTTTTGGTATAATATTATTAAGCAATTATTGCTTTTTTGAAGGAGAAATAAAAAAATGGTTTTTGAAAAAATTAAAGCTTTAATTGCCACCCAGTTATCTTTAGACGCTTCTACAATTACTTTAGACACTTGTTTTAAAGAAGATTTAGGACTTGATTCGCTAGACGCTTTAGAACTAGTTATGGAAGTAGAAAAAACATTTCAAATCAACATTAGTGATGCAACTTTACAAAATTTTAAAACCGTTCAAGATATCGTTTTTTACATCACTAAAAACACCCCTTAAACTAACTCATTTTCTTTTTCAATCATTTTCACAATTAATTTAAATTTATTCCCACATTATAACACATTATAAAAGTTAAAACAAATATAGAAGGCTTTCGAGTATGACAAAATTAATTTATGATTTTAAACAAATAGAACATAAATGGCAACTTTATTGGCAACAAAATAAGGTGTTCAAAACTCAAGATAACTTTTCACAAAAGAAATTTTATTGTCTTGATATGTTTCCTTATCCTTCTTCTGAAGGGCTTCATGTAGGTCATATTGAAGGTTATACTGCAAGCGATATTATGAGTAGGTTCAAACGCATGCAAGGTTTTAATGTTTTGCATCCTTTTGGTTGGGATTCATTTGGGCTGCCTGCCGAACAATATGCTTTGCAAACAGGCAAAAACCCCCGCACTTTTACTTATGAAAACATCAATAATTTTAAAAAACAAATTCAAAGTATTGGTAAAAGTGTTGATTGGGATAGAGAACTTGCCACCTCAGATCCTTATTTTTATGCCTGGACTCAATGGATTTTTAAAAAACTTTACGAAAAAGGACTAGCAGTTCTCAAAAATACAGAAGTAAATTTTTGCCCTAATTTAGGAACAGTGCTTGCTAATGAAGAAGTAATTTCTAATGAAAAAGGGATGTTTTCTGAAAGAGGCAATCATCCAGTTGTTAAAAAAAAGATGAAACAATGGGTTTTAAAAATAACTCAATATGCAGACAGACTTTTAGACGACCTTAATTTAGTTAATTGGCCTTTAAACGTGAAAGAAATGCAAGCTAATTGGATTGGCAAAAATCAAGGTGCAATCGTCTCTTTTCCAGTTTCGGACCAAAAAATAACTTTAAAAACTTTCACCACTCGCCCTGATACTCTTTTTGGTGTAACTTTTTTAGTAATAGCGCCCGAACACGAATTAGCCTTACAACTCACCAAACCCGAATACCAACAAGCAGTTAACAATTATTTGGAATTAACCAAACAAAAAAAAGACTTAGAAAGAGACATCAATAAAGACAAAACAGGTGTTTTTACGGGTAGTTTTGCAATTAATCCTTGCAATAACACCAAAATTCCTATCTGGATTGCTGATTATGTCCTTCCTCATTATGGCACAGGTGCTTTAATGTCTGTTCCTTGTCATGATCAAAGAGATTTTGAGTTTGCTCAAAAACATGGTCTAAAAATGATTCAAGTTATAACTCCCCCGTCTTCTGATTTGGAAAATCCTACCGCCAACCAAACCAACCCTCCCTTAACTGAAGCTTATACGGGAGAAGGCATCCACATCAATAGTGATTTTTTAAATGGTCTTAATAACGAACAAGCTAAAACTAAAATTTTGCAATTTTTAGAAAAAAATAATCACGGGTACTCTCATTATACTTATAAATTGCGTGATTGGGTCTTTTCGCGCCAACGATATTGGGCAGAACCCTTCCCCATTTATTATGATGACACCAACAATAAAATTTATACTGATAGCGACGCAAACTTGCCCATAGAACTTCCTTTTTTGGAACAAATCAAACCATCAGGCACAGGTGAATCACCTCTCTCCAAAGCCCATTTTTGGCTATATTTTGAAAAAGATGGCAAAAAATATCGCAGAGATTCTAACACTATGCCACAACTTGCAGGTAGTTCTTGGTACTATATTGGCTATATTTTGAAAAATTATTTGGGTATAATCCCATTAAATACCACCAAAGCAAAAGAACTACTTGACTATTATTTGCCAGTAGACTTATACATTGGAGGAACAGAACACGCTGTTGGTCATTTACTTTATGCACGTTTTTGGCATAAGTTTTTATACGATCTGGGTTTAGTTTCTACCAAAGAACCTTTTCAAAAATTAGTTAATCAAGGTATTATTTTGGGACATGATCACACTAAAATGTCTAAATCCAAAGGCAACGGCGTAAGTTCTTCTTTAATGCTTGCACGCTACGGCGCTGATGTACTGCGAATTTATATCATGTTTATGGGTCCGTTAGAAGATATTAAAAGTTGGTGTGAAAAAGGTTTCAAAGGAATACAACGTTTTTTAAATAGAGTTTATCAAATGTTTTCTTTTGCAATGCCAAATGATTTTGAAACTTCTCTAAACGCTATTTATCATCAAACCATTTTTCAAACAACCCAAGATTATGAAAAATTGAAATTCAATAAAGTTATTAGTCAATTAATGATTTTTGTCAATCAAGTTTATAAACATCAAAAAATAGGCAAAAAACAAGCACAGACCTTTTTGCAACTATTAAATCCGATTGTTCCTCACTTGACAGAAGAAATTAATCAAACTATTTTGAAAAATAACAACCAACTAGTTGCTTTAACTTGGCCTTTGCATGATAAAACTCATTTAGAACAACTGCAAGTAAAAATTATTGTGCAAGTAAATAGCAAATTAAGAGCTGTTTTGGAACTTCCTTGTGATTTGTCTTCAGAACAAATTAAAACTCTAGCTTTACAAGATGCAAAAGTTAATAAGTTTGTATGCCATAAAAACATTCAAAATATGATTTATATTCCCAATAAATTATTAAATATTATTGTTAATTAATCAATATTAACATCAATATTAATTTTTGGTGGCAATTGTGTATTTTAATCAAAACCACTTTTAATTTTAATCTTCAATTTTTAAAATTATTTAAGCACAACTAATATTATTAAGCGCTTTCACAAAATTTAATAAAAAAGGTAAGTTAACATGAAATTAAATAAAAAAGGACTTTTAATAGTTCTTTCAGGACCTTCAGGAGTTGGCAAAGCCACTGTGAGAAAAGCTTTGTTTGAAATGACTAATCATAATTTTGTGTATTCTGTTTCTGCTACTACCAGAAAACCGCGACCAGGTGAACAAGACGGTAAAGATTACCATTTTCTAACTAAAGAAGAATTTGAAAAAGGGATTGAAAATAATTGTTTTTTAGAATGGGCTAAATTTATTGATCATTATTATGGAACTCCTAAAAAGCAAATTCAAGATTTTTTAAAACAAGGAAAAGAAGTGTTTTTAGAAATTGAAGTTGAAGGAGCCACTCATTTAAGAAAAAAACGTATCCCAAACACAGTTTTTATTTTTTTGGTTCCGCCTGAAAAAAAAGCTCTCTACGATCGTTTAAAAAAACGCGGCACTGAACAAGAAGCAAATATTGCAAAACGAATTGCCAAAGCCAATAACGAGTTTCACTTAGCTCACAAATACGATTATATTGTAGTAAATGATGAAGTGGCTAATGCTGCTGACCGTATTATTGCAATTATTAGAGCAGAACATGCCAAAACGAAACGCAGTATTCGTAATTATTTAAAAATATTGGAGGATAATGGTTATGCAGAACAATAGTAAACCAAATAAAAAAAAATACAATAAGGAAGGTTTGATCTATCCTTCGATTGATAAATTGTTGGATCAAATTAATTCCAAATACAAATTAGTTCATATTGCAAGCAAAACTGCTCATGTGATAGAAGCTCAAAAAAAAGAATTGCCTGAACTTGTGTGTAATAAAGTAGTTGGTAAAGCTTTGGAAGAAATTATTAATGATAAAGTTAAATTTGTCTTTAAGTAATTAATATTTAGGTACCATTTCACAATTGATAAAATAAGTTAAATTACAAATAATATTGTGTAATTTAACTATTTTTTTATAATTGCAATTCATCTCACCTTCCTTTTATTTTTCCACCATTTATTATTTTTAATCACATTTTTTAACTTTGCAAGCGAGGTAAAATCCATGAATAAAACACATTTTAACCACATTTCAGTTCTCAAACAAGAAGCCATAGATTTTTTAAAGATAAATCCCGAAGGTATTTATGTAGATGCCACTTTAGGACAATGTGGGCATACTATAGAAATTGCAAATCTTTTGCAACAAGGGTTTTTATATTCTTTTGACCAAGATGTAGAAGCTTGCACAAACGCTAAAAAAATCTTGCCCCCACATTTGCCAATTGAAATAATTCATAGCAACTTTTCGCATTTAAAAGCCCAATTAGCAAAACGAAATGTTTTTCAATTAGATGGTATTTTATTTGATTTAGGGTTATCTTCTTGTCAAATTGACAATCCCCAAAGAGGATTTAGTTATTTGCACAACACTCCTTTAGATATGAGAATGAATGTTAATCAAACAATTACTGCACAATATATTTTAAATAATTACTCCTTTGCACAATTAAAAAATATTTTTAAGGTTTATGGTGAAGTTAAAAATGCTGCTTTGGTTGCCTCAGAAATTATTAAACAAAGACCTTTGTGCACATCTTATGATTTGGTTGCCATCACTGATCGATTTTGCAATCGCCAAAAAGGACATAGTGCTAAAAAAATATTTCAAGCATTGCGTATCGAAGTTAACCAAGAATTAGAATCTTTAAAACAAGCCTTGGAACAAAGTCTTGATTTGTTAAAACCCAATGCCATGATAGTAGTTATTAGTTTTCATTCGTTAGAAGACCGCATTGTTAAACATTTTTTTAAAAAAAATAGTACTTTTGTTTTGCCTAAAAAAATGCCTATTACAATTATGCCCCAAACTCCTTTAAGTATTATTACTAAAAAAGCTTTTTTGCCAAGTGAGGAAGAAATGCAAAATAATTCGCGTAGTATTTCTGCTAAACTGAGGGTAGCTGTCAAAAATGGTTAGTTATCTAAATAAATGAAATAGTTGCGCGCCTCCTCTAAATATCACCTTTTGCCTCCCAAAACCCCTCTAATTTTGATAAAATATAATGTGTGTTATAGCTTTTATTTACACATATTTTCAAGTTGTTTGACCCAACCCAAACATTAGATGGAGGTTTTTTTGTGGTTAAAACAAAAGCAACAACACAAATTTTAATTAATGAAAAAAGAAATAGAAAATTTTTATTAGAAGGAAACTTATGGAAAGTAATTTTTTATTTTACCTTTCCTATCATTATTTATTGGATTTTTCAAAATGCATCAGATGCTATTGATCTTTTTATTTTAAAAAGAAATCAAATTTCAGATAATCAACTTACCTTTGTAAGTCGCGTACATATATTTAAAGGTATTCTTGTTCCTTTTGGTATTTCTATTGCCACAGGAGGAGTTATTTTAGTAGGGCGCGCTTATGGACAAAATAATGTTAATAAAATGCACCTTTATTTGGCAAAAACGTTTGTTCTTTCCATTTTAACTGGCTTTATTTTGGTCTTTTTATGCATTTTTGTTTTTAAAAGTTTCATTGCAACTAATATTTTAAAAATTAGTCAAAATGCAATTGAAAACAATGAAGGTATTAAATATTATAATCTTATTATATTGTCGCTTGTTTGTATCATTATAAATACAGTTTTTTTAAGTTTGGAGCGTGCCAAAGGTAATAACAAAATTGCTCTTTTTTTAAATATTTTAAACGCTTCTGCTAAAATTATTTTTTCTTTTGTTCTTTTTCATTATTGGAATTCTTCCATGGTTTCTTTGGCTTTGGCTACTTTGATTTCTAACGGAATTGTTACTTTATTTGCTTTGTGGTTTTTATTTTTTGACAGCAAAAATCCCTTCCGTATTATTTTATCCAAAATCAGTTTTGATAAAGAATTTTTGAAAAAACTTTCTAAATTAGCTATTCCTGTTTGTGCTAGTATTAGTATTTATAGTGTTGGCAAATTAATTGTAAGTATCATTGTTAAAGAATGGTACGGTGATCCTCAAGGAATTAGTAGTTCCCAAATTGGAGCTAATTTAGCCTTAGCAGTAACTATTAATAATGTCTTTTATAATGCACTTAACTCTTTTTCTGATTCCCAAAATGCTATTATATCTCAAAATTTAGGTCATAACAATCTTAATAGAGTCTTTGAAGCATTCAAAAAAATTATTTTTTGTATGTGTGTTTTGGCTTTAATAGGTTCTTTGATTAATATTTTTGGTTATAAGTTAATTTTGCCATTATTTCATGATAGTCCTTGGGAAAAGATTCCTACTTTGGAACAAGATGTTTTCCGTACATTATTATTTTTTGAAACTACTAGCTTATGGTTATCGTGTGGTTCTATTATTATGTTTAATTTTTTATTAGCTTTTAAACGCGTAGGACCTTCGGTTTATCTGAATTTTTTAAGAACTTTAATTCGTATCTTTTTTATTGTTCTTTTTTCCAAACACTTTTTAAATCAAGGTGTAATGGGAGTAGGTTTGAGTATTTTTCTTAGTAATTTTATTTGTTTTATCATTACATTATTAATTTTTTCAACTTTTTATCTTAAATTAAAACGTGATAAAACATTTGAACAAGATTAAATATTTTATATATTGTAATAACTTTTATATGGATAATTATTTAATAATAAGAGATTTTATTATACTCAAATAAAATACTTCCAAATTTAACACTCTTTTAAATTATGTTTTGAATCTTAATATGTAAATAAAAAACCACCCTAAAAGGGTGGTTTTTTTGTCTTTGTGCTGTCTTTTATAATGAGGTTAATAAAGTAAATTATTTATTAAAAGATTTTGTGTTTTTCTTTTTGTCTTTTAGTTTGGGGTTTTTGGGACTTTGTAAAAGTCTTAATCCATTGAAAATAACTAAAAGTGTGCTTCCTTCATGGCAAGTGACTGCCCAAGGTAAATTCATGTCTCCAAAAAGATTACAAAGATTCAAGATACAAACTACTAACATAGCAAAAATAATATTTTGCCAAATGATTTTGCGTAGTTTGACAGCTACTTGGTGAGTATAGATAATTTTTGATAAATCGTTTTGCATTAAAACTGCATCTGCTACATTCATTGCCACATCAGTACCGTTTTGCATCGCAATTCCTACATCAGCAGCTGTAAGGGCAGGAGCATCATTGACACCATCACCTACCATTACTGTAGTGCCTTTTTCTTTTTGTAGTTCTTGAACTTTTTCTAGTTTATAGGCAGGTAGAATATCTCCCCAAGCTGCTTTGAGATGAAGTTTTTTTTGTAAGATGTAAGCGCTTTGTTGGGTATCTCCTGTAATTACTGCAGTATAGATGTTTTTATGGTTGAAGTATTGCATTAAATGATAAGCTTGAGGACGTAATTTATCCAAAAGAGCTAAAACCATAACAATGTGATTATTACAACTAAAATAAACGATGGTTTTGCCTTCGTATAAAAATTTTTGCGTTTGGGCTTGTAAAGATGCACAGATTGGAGTTTGGGTAAAAGCAGTAGCTTTGGCAATTTTATAATGATTGTTTTGATAAAAAGTTTCAAGGCCGACGCCAACTGAGATAGTAATTTCCATTTGGAGGTGAGATTTGTGGTGGAAATGGTTTTTAATAGCTAGCGCTAAAGGATGGTTGGATTTTTGTTCCATCCCTAATAATATATCTAAATATTTGTGATACTTTTCTTTAGAGATTTCGGGGGCTACATAAACATCAGTTACTTGAGGTTTGCCTTCGGTAAGGGTGCCTGTTTTGTCGCATACAAAAGCTTTGATATCTGCCATTTTTTCCAAAGATCTGCCGTTTTTGAATAAAATCCCTTTTTTAGTGAGGTTAGAAATAGCTGTAAGAGTGGAAGGAATGTCAGCTGCAGCTAGGGCACATGGAGATGATACAGTTAAAAAAATCATTGTTTTGTGTAGCCAAGTGCTAAATTCGAAATTGGGATTACTTGGTCCAGTAAAATGTAGTATTCCTGCAAGACCAAGGACAACAACAACTGTTGCCATAACGGTTTTTACATAAATTGGTTCTATTTTTTTAATTAAAGTAGCAGTTTTGGAAATATTGTTTTGGGTTTGGCTTACTAATCTTACAATTTGGGCAAAAACAGTCTGTTCGTTAGTAGCTGTGACACGCATAACAAAATGGTTGCTGCCGTTAATGGTGCTGCCGTAGACAAAATCGCCTGGTTGTTTGTCACAAGGAATGCCTTCACCTGTAATGTTAGCTTCGTTAATGTTGGGATTGCCCGAAACAATGACGCCGTCAGTAGGGATTTGGTCGCCTGGTAAAATTAAGACTAAATCATTGATTTTGAGTAGTTTGGAAGGAATAATTTCAGTACTGCCGTCTTCTTTTTGTAATCTTGCTTCTGCTACTTGAAGCTTTAAGAGATTTTTGATTTCTTTTTGACTTTTTGCCTCAACGTATTCTTCTAAAAAAGAAGCTCCTGAAAATATGACAATTAATAAAATGCCGTCGTTGTAGTTTTTTAAATATAAAGCTCCCAGAGCCGCTAAAGTCATTAAAATATGAATGTTGGGAGTGAATTTTTTAAATTTGCAAGTATCTTGCCAAGTTTCTATAAAGCCTTTTAAAATAACATGATAGCCGATTAAAAATAAAAGTGCCAAAGAAACAAGAACTAATACTAGTGTGTTTGTGCAATTGTGAGAATGCAAATATAGAGCAAATAAACTATATAAAAATGTTCCTATAACAAAAAAAATTAATGGTTTTTTATCGTTGTGTTCGTGATTGTTTATGGATGAAGAATTGTTGCAACAAGACAAATTTTTGTACCTCTTTGCTTAATTTTTTGGATAAATATAATTGTAAATATTTTAGTAATGTAAAGTATGTTTGGAAAAAGTGTTAATGGATGAGTTGTTTGTTAGTTTTGGGTTTTTAGTTTCGCATTTGCAAAATTTTTTTAATAAAATGGCGTTTTGAATTCAAAACATGTAAAAAAAATTCCAAAAAAATCTGGAATTTTTTAAAGTTAATAATTATTAATTTTCAGAATTTTGAGAAAAATCTTCTTCTTGTGGAGGGTTATCTAGCAAATCTTGGTATTTTGTTTTGATGCAATTTTCAATTAGTTGACGGGTTTCTGAATTGATGGGATGAGCGATATCTCTAAAGTTGCCTTTGGAAGTTTTTCTACTTGGCATAGCAATAAATATACCTCTTTCTCCTTCTATAATTCTGATGTCATTAACTACAAATTGGTTTTCAAAAGTGATTGAAGAAACTCCTCTTAATCTACTTTCACCGTTGATTTTTCTAATTTTTACATCGGTAACTTTCATTTCTTAAGCCTCCAGTTTTGCTTCATTTTATATTAAATGCTAAATTACTATTTGTTATTTATTATTAATTATTTATGGTTTGTGTAATGATACAAATTAAAAATTGAAAATAAAATATAAATAATAATTGGATGCAGTTAATATTTTAATGGTTTTTTTATTTAAAAAAAGATTAATATTTAATTTTTTGATATTGATGTTTAATATCGGAAAAAGGGAAAATCATTTCCTAATGAGCTTTGTGATTTATTTTCAATATGAAAAGTTTTATTATTTTATGATATATTAAAAAAAATAAACCATTTAACAGTTAATTTTTGAAAAGTTTCTAAAGTTACCTGTTCGGCTCTAATTTGTAAGGGGATGTGATGTTGTAAGAAAAAAGGAATAATGGTTTCTTTGGATAACAAAAATTGACAAGATAAGTTGTTGAGTAAAGTTTTTCTTTTTTGTTTAAAGGAAGCTTTTACAAACTTGATAAATTGTTGCAAGAAAGTAGGGCAAATGTTGTTATTTTTAGTAAGTTTAATAACAATACTGTCTACTTTGGGTGCAGGAAAAAACATATGTCTTTTAACTTCTTGGATTTTTTCAATACTAAATAGAAATTGAATAATTACAGATAAAGCGTTATAATTTTTGTTATTGGGTTGAGCCAGTAAACGCATTCCTACTTCTTTTTGAATCATAATAGTAGCATCATTAATTTGGGGAGTGTCAATAATTTTAAAAAGAATAGGTGAGGTAATATAATAAGGTAAGTTACCAATTAAACTTAATTGAGAGTTAGGACTAAAATAATGATCAAAATCTTTTAATAAATCTCTTTTTAAAAAATCATCATAAATGATATTAACATTGTTATGATTTTCAAAATTTAAAAAAGGTTTGAGAGTAGCATCAATTTCATAGGCTAAAACATGTTTAGCTTGAGGGACAATAATTTTGGTTAAAGCACCTTTGCCAGGTCCAATTTCTAAAACATTTTTGTCTGTGATGGAAGCCTTAGTTACAATTTTGTTTAATAAATTAACATCTGTTAAAAAATTTTGACCGTATTTTTTTTTGGTTGTATGATGCATTTGATTTCCTTAAATAAAATTGATATGGATGTTGGCTTTTGGGATTTGTTGTTAGTTAAGAATTGGGGAAGTTGTTTGGGAGGGGTTTATAGGGGAAGTTTTGGATTTATAAAAGGCGATAAAAAAATTTATTATCTTGTTTAGGACTACTTTTGATTAAACTTTTAATAATGGGGGATTCTTCTTTCAGACTTTTGAGTCCTCCCTGAGATTTAATTAAAATTTTGGTTTCAAATTTAGGCTTACTTTCGGAATAAGCATTTTGAAAAGCAGCATTACTTGAAGTATAATATTTAATATAATCGGGGTTTTGGCTGTGATATTGTTGCTTAATGTGTTCAATTTGTTCTTGGTTTTGGTCTTTATCATCTAAAATGTGCCAAATGCGTCTATTGAGAAAATCATTACATAAATTTTTTAAAATGGTATCCTTACTATTTTTAAGATGTAGGATTAAACCGTTCATATAATAATCATCAATTGCTAAGTATTTGTCTAGGTCAGTTTGATTGTTTACAAAATTGTAAAAAGGTTGGATGTATGGGTCTACAGGATAGTTATTTTGTAATAAATCACATAAACGTTTACAAATTTTTTCTAAAATAGTGCTATAAGCTCTTACTTTGGGATGATAATAAACTTGCCAGAACATATGATAGCGGTTAATTAAATAATTTTCAATAGCAAAAACACCACTTTGTCTAAAGGCAATACATTTTTCGTTATTTTTGCTAGGATGAGGCTCAATTATCATGCTACGCATTAAACGTTCTAAATCGATATGCCCATAAGTGGCACCTGTAAAATAAGAATCTCGTTCTAAATAATCTAGTCTGTCAATATCAATTTGACTAGTTAAAATTTGTTCTATTAAGGGAAATTTCTTTGTTTTTTCAATCACACTAGCTACATCGTTTTTGAAATCAGGGCTTATTTGGTCTAATAAAGCTCCAATTTCTTTGTTATTTTTGATGATGCGTGCACTTTGCGTTTCGTGGTTTACGTCAAATAAGGTTTCAAAAGAATGAGAATAAGCACCGTGTCCAATATCATGTAACAAAGAAGATACTAGTAAAATTAATTTTTGGGTTTCAGAAAAGTGTTTTTTAATATTTGTGATTTTTAAAAACCGTCTTGCAAGTTCATAAACACCTAAACTGTGTGTAAAACGAGAATGTTCTGCTCCATGAAAGACGGTGTTAGCGCCGCTTAATTGTTTTATACGTCTTAATCTTTGGAAAACGGAAGTATCAATTAATTTTTCAATCAATTCGTATTCCAGATAAATATAACCGTAGATAGGGTCACGAAAAACTTCAGATCTGAGAAACTTTTTAAAATATGGATTGGTTGTTTGCATTGATTTTATTGAGGATAATTTTTAATTAAGTTTATTGGGTTTTTGTAATTTTTATCCTTATCCGTTTTACCTCCTTCTTGTTGTTTGCGTTTTTAAGAATAGTTTTTATTGAGCGAAAGACACAAATGAAAGGAAATTTATGTCTTTCGTTCAATAAAAAAATAAAATAATTGTTAGTTTTGCTAAGGGGTGAAAATAAATATAGGTTATAAGGTCTTTGGGGTGAGTTGCAAGATCCTTATAACGCAAGAATTTAAGTTGACAAAATTATTTATTTTTTTATTTTTAATGATTTATTTCATTAATTTAACAGTATCGCCATTTTTAAGTAAAAAAGCACTGCCGTCATCAGTATCTAAGTGGCATTCAAGTTTAAAATCGGGGTGTACTCTGCACAAAACTTGTTTTAAGATGCCAGGTTTAGTGCCTTCAATTTCAATACTTACCATTTGTTTGTCAGTAATGCCAAAACTTTTTGCATCTTGGGTAGATAAATGAATATGTCTGTTGGCAATAATAACACCTTCTTCAATGTCTACTTGACCTTTGGGACCTATTAAAGTGGCTTTGCCTGAACCTTTAATATCGCCTGAAGATCTAACAGGAGCTGTAAATCCGTGTCTTAAAGCATCACTTTGACTAATTTCTACTTGGTCAAAAGGTCTTGTGGGTCCTAAAATCCGAACTTGTGGAAGAATTTTTCCTGATGGACTCATAACATCAATTTTTTCTTGGGCTGCAAATTGTCCTGTTTGTTTGAGGGGTTTGAAAAAAGTGAGTTGATAATTTTTTTGACCGAATAAAATATCTAGTGTTTCTTGTGATAGGTGAGTGTGTCTTCCTGAGATTCCTATTGGAATGTGATACATGTTTGCCTCCATTGTTTGCATTTACAGCTTTATTATAACATTTTTATTATAAAATGCCTCTTATTTTCTACATATTTTGATTTTTTTATTGAAGAATTGGTAAAAAGTTTTTGTGTATAAATAGTATATAATTTTTATTAATTTACTTTATTATAACATGAATTATTAGAAATATTCAAGGTAATTTGTTTATTTTGTTGTTTTATTGTTTTGTTATGCTATATTTATTTAATGACAAATAAAAAGACCCTTTGTAAAAAGAGTCTGGGGTTTAAAGGTGTTAATTAAAAGGTTTGTAAGTTAAAATAATAATTTATTAAATAAATATTGTTTTTGTTCATCGGTTTTATTTAATAAATCTTTCATTAAAGAATTGAGTAAATTTGTTTTTTCTTCTATTTGTTTTAAGGTTTTATTTAAAAAAGTGGCTATTTCATTTTGTGTTTCTAATGGGGTAAGAGTTATTTTTATTTTTTTTATTAGCTTTTGGGTGAAATTGGGAATGTGTCCTTGTTTTAAATTTTTTTGAATTTCGTTTTCTTTTTGTTTTAAATAAAAATAGAAATACAAAACATTAAAAGAATCATCTTTAGGTTTTAAAATTTGTAAATTTTGAGCAGCCCAAAAAGGTTTAGTATGGAAATGAATATAACCACAACTACCTACACTAGTTATATTATTTTCAGGAGTATTAGATTTGTTATAAGATACTTTGGGTTTTATACCTCCACCCCACACTTCGTAATCTCCATTTTTTTCACAATCTGATATATTTAAATCTGTTCTATCATCAAGAGTAATGTCTTTTGGTGGTTTTGGAGATCTCCAAAAGATATAGATATTTTTAGCTGTTGTTCAATTTTGTAATAATTGTTCTAAAGTATATGGTTCTTGTGGTAGTTCAATTGTTTCTTTGTCTTGGACGTCAATAAATACAGTTGCTAAATTGTTATTTGCATCTTTAATTTTAGTATCTAGAATATATTTATTGTTAATATTAGAATTATAAGAAGGTGTTTGTAGAGTATTTATTTGAAATATATCTTTAATAGTAGTTTGTGTTTCTACATTTTGTGTATTTGAATTTTGAGGGATTAATGTTTTTAATTTAGTAATAATTTGTTCTTGGATTTGATTTTGGTTACCTGGGTTTAATTCAATATTATGTATTTTAGCAATAAAATATTTATTATGTATTTGGGATAGTTTTTCAATTTCATTGTTGATATCTGTATTAAGGTCGCATAAATTAGTTGGGGATGGTTTGAAATTGTTGGGTTGGGTTTGATCCTTTTTGGATGTTAAATCAGATTCAAAGTCTTCGATTTTGTTTTTGATAGAAGAAATATTTTTAAAAGGTTCCGCTTTGCTTTTTATTGTCTCATAAACTTTATTTCTATTAAGTTTGAAAGTATCAAAGCAATTCTTTATTTTTGCTTTTAGAGTGTTTATGCCATCGGTGTTGAGTGTTTCTTTGTTTGCGATACTTGTCATAAAAGTGTTTTTTTCTGCATGGGCATTTTGGGTTAATGTAGTTTTATATCTTGGTATGTCTTGGTCTAGGATGTTTTGTAATGTTGTAAATTCACTATTGTTTACAGTTTCATTTTTTAATTCCTTTATATTATGAAATAAATATGCGTCATATTCGTCATATTCAGTTACAAATGTTTGTAATTGTTCAATAAGTTTATCAAGTTGCAAACTTAGTTTTTTATTTCTATTTTCAATTTGTTTATTTTTTAAATCTGGACTTTGAGTAAAAGCATAATGTTGGTTGTTGGGTCTTTGTTCGTTAGGTTGTGCTTCTAAAGCGTTAATAAGGATAGTTTGGAAAAGACAAATAAAAGCTATAATTAATAAAATTATGCATTTAATTAAATATTTTTTATTATTTTTAGTATTCATATAAGTTAAACTCCCATATTGTTTTTGATTTGAAATGATTTTAGATATTTAATTAATAAAGTTTGAATAGCACTAAAATTAAGTTTGATTGAAAATATTATTGATTATGTTGCTAAATTGTATTTGGAATAATATTTTAATCTTTTTTGTTTAATATTTTATTTTTAAAGGCCCCTTATTACATTTTTTGTATATAATAGCTAGTTTGTATATTAAAGTACTGCCATTAAAGTATATTATAACTCAAAAAAACGGTAAAATATGCTCATTTTTGTGGTTTTAAGGGTTTTTTGATGGGTTTGAGTGTTATTTTATAGGGATAAAGTTAATTTAAGGTAATAAAAAAAGACTAGTTTTAGGCTAGTCTTTAAGGGTGTTTGTTTTATCTTTTGTTTGTGCAATTTATTTATTATATATACTTAAAATTAATATTTCCTTTCATCTTTATTTTTTTAATATTTGCAAAATTAAAATAATTGTTGTATATTATTAAATAATGAATATTTTGATAAATAGCAACCAAAATTGCGTTTATCATTTTATTTGTTATTG
>NZ_BBIY01000004.1:0-38132 GCF_000744065.1 'Chrysanthemum coronarium' phytoplasma | reverse complement strand
TTGGGATTTAGTGGATTAGAATTGTTTTTACTTTCTAACAATTTTTGATATTGCTTACAATAACTTTCATATTTCTTTTTTTCAATTTCAATTTTGGCACTTGCGGCTTTTTGCAAGAAAGATGGATTATTTAAAATGGTTTCACTTCTTTTAATTTCTTTAAGAAGGTTATTTTTTTGTTGTAAAAAATTACTTTCAAATTTGGTTTCATTAAGTTCGTTTAGGGTTTTGCGGTCAATATAAAGACTTAAATTTTTTTCAATTAACCAAATAGTTTTTTTTGAACTGGTAACTTTTTTAGTAATTTTAATTTGTAAAGTTTTGAAAAATTTTTCTAAAGTTTGTTGCAAATTTACGAAATCTTGGAGGATAGTTGAAAATTGAGATGCAACTTCTAATTCTAAATTTAATTTACAATTGATATTGGATTCTTGTCTTAAATGACGTGTTTTAATAATTAAGTTTTTAAGATTTTCAAAATCAGCTAAGGCATCTAAATTACAATAAGAAGTTTTTTGCAAAATGGTTTGAGTAATGTTCGTTTTATTGTCAAAATTTTCATAAAGAGCATCAGTTACAAAAGGAATAAAAGGATGTAAGAGTTGCAAAATGTGTTTCATCATATAAACTAAAAATTTTTGACTGTTGTGCAAGTTTGTTAAATTGGATTTATTCTGATCTAAATCATGTTTGGCAAATTCTAAATGCCAATTAGCAAAATCTTCCCAAACAAAGTGATATAAAATTTTTCCAATTTCTTTTAATTCATATTTTTGATATAAAGTTGTTACTTTTTGAGTTGTTAAATGCAATTGTGTTAAAAGGGCTTTTTGTGGCAAAGTCAAAAGATTGATATCAAAATCAGTGTCTAAGGTGCTGGTATTTAATTTTACAAAACGACTAATATTCCACAATTTATTAATAAAATTCCAAGATGAAGCAACTTTAGTCTCATCATAGAATAAATCAAACCCAGGAGCAGCATTAGTAGTTAAAAACCATCTAAGAGCATCGGTACCATATTTAGCAACAACTTCCAAAGGATCAACACCATTACCTTTTGATTTAGACATTTTTTGTCCTTTGTTATCTCTTACTAAACCATGTAATAAAACATCTTTAAAAGGATCTTTGTGGGTTAATAAAATACTTTGAAAAACCATTTTTGATACCCAAAAAGTTAAAATGTCATAGCCTGTTACTAAAACATCAGTAGGAAAACGATTTTGAAATAAAGGGGCATTGCAATTAGGCCATCCCAAAGTGCTAAAAGGCCACAAAGCAGAAGAAAACCAAGTATCCAAAACATCACAATCAAGGCTCCATTCTGGACCAGGACTTTCTATTTGAACTTTAATTTCTTGTCCTTTATGCCAAGCAGGAATTTGATGACCCCACCATAATTGACGCGAAATACACCAGTCTTCGATATTTTGCAGCCAATTATTAAAAATATTTTCAAAACGAAGCGGAAAAAAATTGATTTTGTTCGTTTTTAAAGCAATTTGGGCGATGGCTTTGGTTTTTAAAAACCATTGTAAAGAAAGACGCGGTTCGATGATGGCATCCGAAATACTTGAATATCCTACTTTATGAAGGTGATTTTCGGTTTTTGTAAAAAATCTTTTTTGTTTAAGAGTTTGCACTAACTTTTGACGACAAACAAAGCGGTCTAATCCTTGATATTGCAAGGCTAAGTCGTTCATAGTGCCATCTTCGTTCATGCATAATAAAGCTTTTAATTGATGTCTTTTAGCTACTTCAAAATCATTAATATCGTGTCCAGGTGTCACTTTTACAACTCCTGTACCAAAATTAATATCTACGTAATTATCACTAATAACAGGAATTTGGATGTTAGTATCAGGAATAAAAACTTTTTTGCCAATAAAAGATTGATATCTAGGGTCGTTAGGATTTACCATTAAAGCTTGATCGGCAAACATGGTTTCGGGGCGAGTGGTTGCAATTTCTAAAAAAGAAGGAACCAAAGAAGCGTCAGACAAATTGGAATTAGTTGGAAAATCAACCAAAAAATATTTAATATAATATAATTTTCCTTCAGTTTCATGGTAATTTACTTCTACATTAGAAAGGGCCGTTTTAGTTTCGGGGTCCCAATTAATAATTTTATAATCTCTGTAAATTAATTTTTGTTGGTATAATTTGACAAAAACTTCTTGAACTGTTTGGCTCAAATCAGGATCAAGGGTAAATTTTTCAAAATTATAATCTAGATGCAGCCCTAAAACTTGCCATTGTTGCCTAATATTTTGGGCATGTTTTTCTTTCCACTGCCACGCATATTTTAAAAAAGTTTCTTTACTTAAAGTTTTGGTCAAAAGCCCTTCTTGTTTTAATTGTTCTTTAACTTTATTTTGAGTGGCAATTCCTGCATGATCCATCCCAGGCAAAAAGAGCACATCAAAGCCTTGCATTTTTTTAAATCTTATAATAATATCTTGAATGGTATTATTCCAAGCGTGTCCCAAATGCAGTTTTCCTGTTACATTGGGAGGCGGAATTACAATAGTAAAAGTTTTTTTGTTGGCGTTTGGATTGGCACAAAAATATTTTTTTTCTAACCATTGTTGGTATCTTTGATGTTCTACTTTTTTAAAATCATATTTAGTTTGCATAAAAGCTAGTTTCTTTCTATTTTCTTTTTTTAGGGTTGAAGTTTTTGGGTTTTAAAAGTTTTTTGGGGGTTAGGTTTGGGTTTTTGAAAATGTTTAAATGGATTGGAGGAAATAAAAAAAATTACAAATTTTTTTGCAAAGTGAAAAAGTTGGAAAAACTAAAAATAAAAGAGCCAAAAAATAAGGGACTCCTTTTTTAATCATTGGCATTTGGATCCATTAATTGACTTAAAAACAGTTTTAATTCTTCCAGCCCTTCTTGTTGTTTTGAAGAAATCAAAAAAAAATATTTAATCTGGGGAAAGTGATTAACAAGCATTTTTAATTGTTTGGTCACAAGATTTTTTTTAACTTTATCCTTTTTAACAAATAACAAGACGACCTCAAAACCCGCTTGCAAAAGAGCTTGATGGATTCTATCGTCTTCTTGGGTAGCACCCACTTTAAAATCAATTAGCTGAAAGACTGCTTTGAGATGAGAAGTTTGTTCCAAAAAAGAAATAATCATCGGCAATAACTGCTTTTGAATTTCTTTACTTTTTTTAGCATAACCGTATCCAGGAGTATCGATCAAATAAAAAGATTCGTTAATTTCATAGTAGTTTAGGGTGATGGTTTTGCCAGGCGTTTGAGAAATTTTAGCTAATTGTTTTCTTTGAGTTAAAGAATTGATGAAAGTGCTTTTGCCAACGTTGCTTCTGCCCATTAAAACAATTTCGGGTTGTTTTTTCAAAGGAATATCTTTAAAATGGACAATACTACGCACAAAAGTGGCTTTTTTAATCATTTTGGTTTTTCCTTTTCTTTGCTTTTGTCTATAATTGTTTGCGATTGGTGATTTTGGGAAATTTTTGAAGGTGGTTTACAAATATTATTATAGCAAATTATTATTTTTGTTGCTTTATATTTTGTGATATCGTTTTATAATAATATTTTTTTGATAAAATAACAATAGTGATAATGATGTTGAATTGATCTTTTGCAAAACATTTAAAAAACAAACAATTAATTAATAATAAAAGGGCAAAATGAGGTTTTTAATTTGGAACAAACAAATAACATACATTTAATTTGGGGAAAACAAAGGTTTTTTCTAGAAAAAAAAATAAAAAAAATAATTAATATTTGCAAACAAAAAAAATTAGATGTAGTTTATTATTGTATGCAAAAAGATCTTGTAACAGAGCTGCAAAAAGAACTACAAACCACTTCTTTGATTGAAAGCGCATGGAAAAAAGTAGTTTTGGTGGATCACAGTGAAATTTTATTTCAAAAAAAACCTCAAGAAATGGCTTTTTTAATTTCTTATTTACAAAATCCTTACAACAATTTAGATTTATATTTTTTTGCAGAAAAAACAACTAAAGCATCTGAAGTTCAAAAAATTTGGGAAAAATATTGTCTTTGCAAAACGACAAACAGTTTGGAGAAAAAAGATTTTTTTAAATATATCATGGAAATTTTTCAAAAAGATGGTTTTCAAATTGATACCAAAGCTATCCAAGAATTAATGAGCAAAACCAACTATAATCTTTATTTATTGCATCAAGAAATAACAAAAATCAAATTATTTCAATCAAATGATAAAAATATAACTTGGCAATTGGTGCAAAAAATCAATGCTTTTAAAGAAAATGACAATATTTTTGGATTAATTAATCTTTTTTTAAAACAAAATTATATTGATGCTTATCAAATGTATCAAACCTTAAAAACGCAAAAAATCAATGCTTTTCATGTTATAAACCAATTAACTCATAAAATTAAAGAATTGTTATTGGTAAAAGAAATGTTGCAACAAAAAAAAAACCAGAAGAAGTGCAAAAAGTTTTGGCAGTTTCACAAGGCAAAGTATTTTTTTTAATGAAAGAAGCAAAATTGATTGAAACGCAAAAATTAAATACACTGTTTTTAGATTTAATAGAATTAGAATATCAAATTAAAATGGGTTCTGTAAATAAAGATATCGGTTTTGAAATGTTTTTATTGGGTAAGCAAAAGGTTTTTTTGTAATTTGAAAACTAAGCACATAACTTACAATTTTTTGATGGTCACAAAGGTTTTAAGATTTGTAAAATTTCTTCTTGAGTAATTGTTCCTTGCCTTAAAATAACTGGTTGAAAAGTGGTTAGATCAACAATAGTTGAAGATATTTTTAAAATCGGGTGATAGTTTTGATAAATTAAGGCGACTTTATTGTGATAAATATTAAAAATAGTTTGGTAATCATTTAGTGGAGGATGATTGCTTTGATTAACAGAAGTGGTCTTTAAAGGACCATTTTTTTTTAAAATTTCCAAAGCTAAAGGATGATTGGGGATTCTTACTCCTAAAGTTTTTGCCTTTGTTTTAGAAAAATATTTCAAAGTGGTAGGCAGAATTAAAGTTAAAGGGCCTGGCCAAAAATGCAGAGCTAATTTAAGGCTTTGAGGACTAAATTGGACCAATTTTTTTGCTTGTTGTAAAGATGCACACAAAACAACAATACTTTTATTTAAAGGTCTTTTTTTAATTTGATAAATGCAATTGAGTCCTTTTTTATCATATAATTTAGCGCCCATACCATAAACTGTATCGGTTGGAAAAATAATAATATCTTTTGGTTTCACAATAATTCCTTTATTTATCTTTATTTATCTTAAACTGGTTTTTTTTAATTGAATTGTTTTGATTTTGGTTTTTTAAAAGAAATTGCATCAAAACTAACTTTGGGCAAGTTGTTCTTTTTGGGCTTCATGAATCAAAGGTTCAATAACTAAATCGAGTTTACCTTCCATAATAATATCTAATTTTTGTAAAGTAAGTCCAATTCTGTGATCTGTTATACGATTTTGGGGGTAATTGTATGTTCTTATTTTTTCGCTTCTTTCACCAGTTCCTACTAAATTTTTTCTGTGTTTGTTTTCTTCTTCTTGTTTAGCGGTTAACATTTGATTATAAATGCGTGTTTTTAAAAGGGTAAATGCTTTATCTTTGTTTTCGTGCTGGCTTTTTCCTTCTTGACAAGCAACACTAATTCCCGAAGGTACATGAGTAAGTCTAACAGCTGATTTAGTAGTGTTTACTGATTGTCCACCAGGTCCGCTAGAATTAAAAGTGTCGGTGCGAATGTCATGCCAATCAATTTTTAATTCTAATTCTTCTGCTTCGGGAACTACCAAAACAACAGCAGTAGAAGTGTGAATTCGCCCTTGGGCTTCGGTAGCAGGAACACGTTGGACGCGATGCACACCTGATTCATACTTTAAAAAAGAATAAATATTTTGTCCAGAAATTAAAAGTTCTACGGAAGAAAGACCGCCTTTAATGCTGGGATTTAGATTTAGGATTTCGACTTTCCATTTTTTGCTTTCGGCGTATTTAACATAGGTTCGTAATAAATCAGCTGCAAAAAGATTCGCTTCGTTGCCACCAGCTGCACCTTTAATTTCTAAGACAACATTTTTTTTATCAAAAGGATCTTGGGGTAAGAGCAAAATTTTTAATTGATCTAAGGTAGTTTTTTTTTTGACAAAATAGTATCTTTTTCTTGGTGTGCTAAAAGCAATAATTCTTGATCTTGTTGGGTTTCTAAAATGGCCTGTATTTGAGTAAATTCGGTTTCTAAATTTAAGTATCGGTTAAAAAGTTCTACTGTGGGTTCTAATTTTGATAAATTTTTTAAAATGTCAATTTTTTGGTTTATGTTTTGTTCGTTTAACAAAAGTTTTTGTAAATCTTGATATTT
Source organism: 'Chrysanthemum coronarium' phytoplasma (assembly GCF_000744065.1). Taxonomy (NCBI): domain Bacteria; kingdom Bacillati; phylum Mycoplasmatota; class Mollicutes; order Acholeplasmatales; family Acholeplasmataceae; genus Candidatus Phytoplasma; species 'Chrysanthemum coronarium' phytoplasma. The sequence continues at coordinate 31,766 of NZ_BBIY01000004.1, read as the reverse complement.
TTGTTTTATTATTTTTAATCTGTCAAGCATATTTACCTCTTTGTTTTTTTAAAAAAGAATGGGGGGTTAAAAAAATATTTTAATCAATCAAAATGCTTTTTTTATTCATTTATATTAGGTTCGATTTCTGAAAAAAACATATGATCAAAATCAAGTATAAATTCTCTAATACCAATTGATCCTTGACGATTTTTGGCAATAATAACTTGGGTGTGTCCAGAAGAATCGGGTTTTTTGTCCTTTTCATAATAACCTTCTCGGTACAAAAACATTACAATATCGGCGTCTTGTTCAATTGAACCTGAATCTCTGAGGTCAGCCAAAATGGGACGTTTGTCTTCTCTTTTTTCTACATCCCTTGATAATTGTGAAAGGGCAATAACAGGAATTTTTAATTCACGTGCCATTTGTTTTAAACTTTGAGAAATTTCTGCTACTTCTTCTTGACGGTTGTGTTTATTAGTTTTGCGGATAAGTTGCAAATAATCTATCATTACAATATCAAGTTTGTTTTGACTTTTAAGTTTGCGACATTTAGCTTTAATATCTAAAATATTTACTGTAGCTGAATCATCAAAATAAATATTTAGATCATCCATTTTTTCCATTGATATTTCTAACAAAAATTTTTCTTCTCTGTTTGTGTTACCCAATTGAATTTTTTTGTGCTGTATTTTTGATTGAGCGCTTAACATGCGCATAGCTAATTGTTCATTTGACATTTCTAAACTAAAAATAGCAATATGAGGGGATTGAGAATTGTGTTTGGGATTTGCAATTCTGAGAGCTAAATTAAGCATAAAAGTACTTTTTCCCATGGAAGGACGAGCAGCTAAAATAATAAATTCTTCGGGCTTAAATCCTAAAGTAATATTGTTGAGATTATCATATCCAGTGGAAAGACCTACTAAATCTTTATGGCGTTTGGCAAGAATATTTTTTTCTTTAGTGTCTTTTAACAAAATTTTTAATTTTAATAATTCACTGGTTTTTTTGTTTTTAGTTAAATTAAAGATTTTTTCTTCTGAAAAATCCAAATATTCTTGGACATCAATGTTTTCGTATCCTTTTTGTGCTAATGAAGTGACAGTTTCGATAATTTCTCTTTTTAAAGCAGTTTCCTTAATTAAATCAATATAGGTTTCTATATGTTGAGTAGAAGGCATCAAATCAGATAATTCATTTAAATAATCGATATTTCCTATTTGTTGTAATAATTTTTCATTGTCTAAAATAGCACTTACTGAAGAATAATCAATTTGTTTGTTAGTTTCATGCAAAGTTTTCATTGCTCTAAAAATATGTTGGTGATGAGAGTTGTAAAAGTCAGTTTCCGCAATCATATCTAAGGTAAAAGCTATTTTTTCAGGGTTTAAAAGTAAAGCTCCTAACAAAGCACGTTCTGCTTCAGGACTTGAAGGAGTATTTTTAGAATAATTGGTCATTTGCTTTTTCTTTCAGTCACATTAAGGAAAAAAGTAGCCTTAATTTGATCAGTTAGAAAAACATCAACAGGATAAATACCAATAGCAATGATTTCGCCTTCTAAAGATATTTTTTTGCGGTCAAGAGTAATATTATGAACTTTTAAAAATTCTTCAGAAATTTGTTTGAGAGTAATTTTTCCATAAATTTTTCCTTTAGGTCCTAATTGAATATCTAGAGTAATTTTTTTGTCATCAATTTCTTGTTTTAATTTATGCATTAAAAGTTCGTGATTACGTTTTTGTTCTTGTTCTAACATTTGGGATTGTTTAATTGCAGCTAAATTGGTTTTGTCTGCTAAAAGAGCTTTTTTATTTTGAATTAAAAAATTGCCATAACCATTATTAACTTTAATAATTTCGTGTTTTTTTCCTTTATTAGGAATGTCAGTTAACAAAATAATTTCCATATTCTTTTCACCTTTTTCATATTCTAATTTTAAAAAATGTTTTAAAGTGTCTGTAACTGTTTTGATATTAGTTCCTTCTAATTGAGTAGCAGCGCTATTGAGATGTCCTCCACCTTGCATTTGTTCCATGATAGTTTGAACGTTAATTTCATTGTAAGAACGAGCACTAATTGCTATTTTATTATCTGCTATTTGAGCTATCATAAAGGCAGCATCAACGTTGCGAATGTTTAGAACACTTTCTGCCACTTGAGCTAAAAAAGAACGATTTTCATAAATTTCAGAACTTTGAATAATAGCAAATCTATCCATAAAAATTTCCATTTCAGAAATCAGTTTATTAATTTCTAAAACTTTATCAAAGTCTTTACGTAACCAACTTTTAACCTCAATTGCATCAGCGCCTAAATCTTTTAATTTGGAAGCTACTTCAAAAGTTCTAGAACTTGTACGATAAATAAAAGCGTTAGTATCGATTAAAATACCTGCATACATAATGCTTGCTTCAAAAGCAGTAATGTGGACTTCTTTTTCCAAAAATCCCATAACTTCAACAAGCAATTCAACAGTTGAAGAAGCAGATGATTCGACGTAAGAAAAAATAGAAGGAATAATTTCTTCTGTAGCGCGGTGGTGATCAACAACTACAATATTGGACGTTAGTGACAAAAGTTCGGGACTATTTACCATATCTTTAGTTTGAGTATCCAAAACTGCAATTAAGGAATTGTCTTTAATCATTTTGGAAGCTTGTTGGGTTGTAATAATATTTAGAGATGTTTTTGCCTCAGTTTTAATTAATTGATGATAAACAGGAATGAGGCTTTTGTCTAATTTTTCTTCATCAAGGATAATATAATTGTTGCTTTCAGAATGGATAGTGGTTGCAATTTTGTAAAAAGCAATGACAGAACCCAAAGCATCAAGGTCGGTGTGAGTGTGCCCCATGATAAAACAATGGGGATGTTTTTTCAAAATATCGACCAAATTTTGGGCATTAATACGGGCATGAACTTTGGATTGTTTACTTAAAGAAGCAATTTTGGCACCAAAATATTTAATTTTTTCATTTTCAATATTAACAACTACTTGATCGCCACCCCTTTTTTGGGCTAATTCAATTGCATTTTGACTGTAGGTAGCCAGTTTTTCATATGACAAATTCCAACAAGCAATTCCCATAGAAAGAGTAACTTTTAATTGATATTTGTAAGAAATGTTGCGGATGGTATCCAAAATACTAAATTTATTTTCTAACATTTTATCTAAGTTTTGGCGGTTAAGAAGAAGTAAAAAACGGTCGTCTATCAATTGTTTTAAATAACCTTCATAAGGTTCAATGTAATCAGATAAAGCACTTAAATATTCACCTTGTATTTGTGATTGTTCTGAAAGATCATACCGAATTAAGGATTCTGCTAAATTATCAAAAGCAATCATCGCAAGAGCTAAGGTTTTTTGTAAAAATAAATGTTTGATTTGTTCTTTTTCGTTAGCATCAAACAAGTAAAAAACACTTAAATCTTTTTTATAAAAACATTCAAATTTTTGGTTTTCCAAAGTGATAATAGTTTTGGGGATTGCATCAGAAGTGCTTATTAGTTGTGCCATATTTTCATTAATTTGAGCTAAGGGCGAATTGATTTCAGGATTTTTCAAAATAAAACTGGCGTAAGGATTGAGCCACTGAATTTCTTGACTAGAAATATCAATTAAAACAATACCAATAGGAAGTTCGTTAAGCACTTCTTCTCCAATTTGACTTACGTGAAAAGATAATTTAGACCATAAAGAAAGTTTGTTTTTTAATTTTTTAATTTGGGCGTTTTTTTTAATGTGAAGCAAAAAACTGATAACAAAGGATGCTAAAATGATTTTTCCAAAAAAGTTAAAAATGAAAAAAATGATTTTACGACGCATACCACTCATTTCGCTGGCAGTATTTTGGCTTGGGTTTTGATTGTTGGTTAATTGATTAATTGTTTCGATAATTTCTTGGATATTTTGGAAATCCAAACAAAAAAGAATTAAAATCAAAACAACAATTACACAAGCAATTACAATAAATTTTGTGTTATATTTATTTTTAGAAAACATAATTTTTTTTGCCCTCATTTGCATTTAAATAATTAGATAAATTTGGTTTTTAATATTTGCAATTAATAAAAAAAACAGGATGCAACACCTGTTTTTATTGTTGGATAAAAGGAATTAAAGCCATATGGCGAGCTCTTTTAATAGCAATTGCCAATTGACGTTGCCATTTAGCAGAAGTATTTGTTACTCTTCTAGAAAGAATTCTTCCACGGTCAGTAATAAATCTTTGTAAAAGCTCTATGTCTTTAAAATCAATTTTAGTTACTTTGTTTTCAGTAAAAAAACAAACTTTGCGACGTTTTTTAAAAGTATTTTTTTTATTGTTGAATTTCATTTGTAGCTCCTTTTGAAATTGAAAATATTTATTGTTTTTTGGTTTGGTTCGCTTGTATTTAATGTTTTTGTTTTAAGATTTGATTGTGATATTTGTTTATTATTTTATATCAGTTAATTTAAGAATTGTTTTTAATTTTAGAAATTGTCATAAGCATTATCAGGATTTTTTTTAGATTCTAAGAATTGGACATTGTTACAAACAACACTAGTTTGCCAATTAGTTACACCGTCTTTTTCCCAAGTTTCTACTCTAATATTTCCTTCAACACCTATTAAAGCACCTTTAGAAACATATTTTTCTAAATTTTCAGCTTGTTTACCAAAAACAGTACAATTGATAAAATCAGTTTTTTTTTCGCTAGAAGCACTTACAATTCTATTAACTGCCAAAGTAAATTTAACAACATAAGTACCACTATTAGTATTTTTTAGTTCTGGGTCTTTGGTAATGCGACCTACTAAAATAACTTTATTAATCATATGAATTAAACTCCTTATTCTTTATCTTTGATAAAGATAAATCTAATAATTTCTTCAGTAATTTTAACAATACGATTAAATTCTAAAACAGCATCATTATCTGCTTTTACCATTAACCAATTGTAATATCCTTTTTTATGATTATCAATAAGATAAGCTAGGTCTTTTAATCCTATTTCGTTTTGTTCCAAAATTTGATTTGGGGCTTGTAAAAAAACATTTTGCAAAGTGTCATTAATTTTTTTAACGTCTTTGCTGTCTAAATTGGGGCGTAAAATATACATTATTTCGTATTTTTTCATTTTTTCTCCTTATGGCCTACGCGGTCTTTATCTCTAAATTGTAAAGACAAGGAATAAGCATTTTATTTTATAATTTATAAGACATTAATATTATAACAAAAAAATATTTTTTTGAGTTAATTAGATGACAAAACTGTAATATTTATAGGTTTTTTAGTTGGACAAGGTAATAAAAAAATAAAAAAAGTAATTTTAAAGTTGGGAATTTTTGTAAAAATGAAATAAGATGTGAATAAAATTGATGAAAAATAAATAATTTGTTGTTTTATTAAGTGTTTTTTTTAGTTAAAATAAAAGTGTATTCAAAAATAAAAACAAAAGGAACTTATAAAGAAAATTGGTATGATAAAATACCTTTATCAAATAAAAAAATGGTTTTGGATAAGTGTTTTTATTGTATCTCAATTAGTAGAAATATATTTAGATTCTCAAAATAGTAAAATAATTTTTTGAAAAATTTCAAAATAACATCATAATAAATAAAATATTAAAAGATCAAATTACTTATTAAAAATAAATAATTTGATCTTTTTTTTGTTCTTTATAATTAAATCTTATCTGAAGTTTCTTTTTGATGTTGAATTAATTTTTGTTTTTTTAATTTATGATTATCAATAGCTTGATTATAAACTTCTAAAACATTAGTTACAAAAGTCTTTTGAGTATATAAATTAACTGATTTTTGAGCTTGATATGATAATTGTTTAAAATTATCTGGATTTTGATATAAGGAAGTAAGAATTGTAATTAATTGTTCTTGGTTATGATAAAAAAATCCATTTTGTTCATGTTTAATTACTCCTTCTAATGCTTGATCAAAACGCACTACACAAGGCAAAGAAGCAGCTAGTGCTTCAATATATGTAAGTCCTTGAGTTTCAAATAAAGATGCATTAATAAAGACATTTCCTAATTGATAATAAATTCCTAACTTATCATAAGCAACAAATCCTAAAAAAATGATTTTATCATCTAAATTAAGTTTTTTGGCTTTTTTTTCTAAATTTTTTCTTTCAGGTCCATCACCAATAATTAAAAATTTACTTTTGGGATTTTGAAGGTGAAAAGAAGTAAAAGCATCCATCAAATAATCAATTTCTTTTTCAGCAGATATTCTTCCTACATAAAGACATACAAACGAATCTTTAAGTCCTAATTGTTGTTTTAATGAAAAAACTTTTTCTGATGAATGATTTTGACAATAAAATTTTTCTAAATTAAAACCTGTTGGAACAATTTGATAATTGATTTTAGAAGTATCATTAACTTTATTATAATAGCGATTTTCTAAAAAATACAACACTTTTTTAGTAGGTAAAATATTGACATCACTATTAAAAATAAATTTAGTAAAAAGATAATCTACATATTTTAAAATAGGTTTTTTAAAACATTTAACAATAAAAGATTTTTGAGTATCAAAAAAGGCAACATACATTGTGTGTGTTGTATAAACTAAAGGCAAATTTAATTTTTGTTTAGCTAAAAGCCCTAAAGAACCTACCCCAAATTCAGTATGAACATGAATTACATCTAAATTAAGGGCTTTGATTTTAAAAAGATGTTTTTTATAACTTAAAACCCAACGATGATCTTTAAAAATTTTAAAAGGCAATGGCATTCCTTTAATTCTTATTACGCGAGAATCTTTTTCTTGTTTGACTTTTGGACAGTTAGTTGTAATAATATATACTTCATGTCCCAAAGCTTCCAAACCTTCTCTTAGAGAATCACAAGAAACAACAACACCACTAATTAAAGGTTTATATGAATCGGTAAAAATTCCTATTTTCAATCAAAAAACCTCCTTATTATTGTCATTGTCATACTTTTTTATCTTAATGAAAACATAGCAAATTGTAATAGTAATAGCAACAAAAATAAAAAATAAATTTATATTTTTTAATAACTAAAAAGTTGAAATAATTAGGGAATAAGGAAAAATAATAAAAAGGGTAAAAATAATTAATTATGGTTATTGTTTTGGTTATGGTTTTCTTTATTAGTTTTTATCGCTTCTTTATAAATTTGGATCATTTTAGAAGCAAAAATTGTTTGATCATAATTAAGTATTGAGTTTTTGGCATTCATAGACATTGTTTTAGTTTTTTTATTATCTTTGTATAAAAGACTTAAATAATTGATTAATTCTTCTTTTTGATGATAAAAAAAACCATTATTTCCATTATCAATTAAACCATCTAATGCTTGATCTTGTCTAGCTAACAAAACCAAAGAAGATGCCATCGCTTCTACAAAAGTTAAACCTTGAGTCTCAAATAAAGAAGCACTCAAAAAACAATTTCCCAATTGATAATAAATTCCTAAATTATCATAAGGAACAAATCCCAAAAACAAAACATTATTTTCGATTTGTAATTTTTTTACTTGTTTTTGGAGAGCTTTTTTTTCAGGACCATCGCCAACAATCACAAATTTACTTTGAGGATGATTTTGACAAAAAGAAGCAAAAGCACTAATCAAATAAGAAATGTCTTTTTCAGGCGACAACCTACCTACATAAAGACAAACAAAATCATTTACTAAATTAAATTTAACTTTTAAAGCTTGAATTTCTTCTAAAGAGTGGTTTTGGGAGTAAAATTGTTCTAAATTGATTCCTGTAGGAACAACATTATATTTTCCTTTGATATTGTAATCTTTTTCTAATAAAGTTAAAATTTTATGAGTAGGAACAATTGTAGAATGTGTTTTGGAAATAAATTTTTTTAAAGCTTTTCTATTAGCTAATATAAAAAATAATTTAAATATTTTTATTCCAATATTTTTGCTTTTATTAAAAAAATATTCGTGCATGGTGTTCATAGTATAAACGGATGGTATATTTAATTTTTGAGAAGCATAAATACCTAATTTACCCATAGGAAATTCAGTATGAATATGGATAATATCTAAATTAAGATCTTTTACAAGAGATAAATATTTTTTGAACCTCAATACGACACGATGACCTTCAATACCTTTAAAAGGTATTGGTATTCCTTTAATTCTTATTATTGAAGCATCTTTTTCTTCATAATTCTTAGGTCCTTGAGGAGTAATTATATAAACTTTATGTCCTAATTTTTCTAAACTATCTTTATGAGATTTAACAGAGATAGGAATACCTCCAATAATTGGTAAGTATGTATCAGTAAAAAAACCTATTTTCATTTTTGACTCCTCTTTAATTTTTTTAAATTTGTGTAAATTAAATTTGATGTTTTTAAAATATTAAAAATATTTAAATATCAAAAAAATGAATTACTTCTGAGGCAAAATATAGAGAGCCTACAATTAACAATAAATCTTTACAATTTTGAGTTTGGTTTTGTTGTAAAAAATCCTTCAATTTGTCTTGCCAATCAAAAACTTTTGTAATTCTTTGTGGAGCAATAAACAAATATTTTTTTACTAATTCAATACTATTTGGATGATTAAAAGTTGTTAAATAAATGTGGGCTTTAGGAATTTTTAATAATTGGTACAACATAGAAACTACATTTTTTTTTTCCAAAGCAGAAAATAAAATAGAAATGCGGTAGTTACTAAATTGTTTGATTGTTGTTTGGACTAATTTTCTTATGGCATGCACATTGTGAGCACCATCTAAAATAATTAAAGGATTTGAATTTAGTTTTTGCATTCTGGCTGGAATTTGAGTTTTGCTAATGCCTGTAAAAACATTTTGTTCTAAGAAAGGAAATTTTTTCAGCTGACAAAATAAATAATAAAGTTTGATTGCCATTGCAGCATTTTCAGGTTGATATTTTCCTATTAAAGGAGTTTTGATGGCTTTTATTGTGATTTGTTTTGTTTTAAAATTAAAACATTCTTGCCAAGTTTGCATTCCTAAATAAGTTATGTTGTAATCTTTTTTGAATTTATAAATGGGAGCTTTGTTTTTGATGGCTTGTTGTTCAATAACTAACAAAGCTTTTGGAGAAATATTTCCTGTAACTAAGGGAATTTTGGGTTTAATAATTCCTGCTTTTTGAAAAGCAATTTCTTTAAGAGTTTTTCCTAAAATATGTTCGTGATCTTTGCCAATGGTAGTAATTCCAGTTAGGATGGGATAAATAACATTAGTGCTGTCTAAAAGACCTCCCAAACCTACTTCAATTACACAAACATCAACTTTTTTATGATAAAAATAATCAAAAGCAATAGCGGTGATAATTTCAAACGGAGTAATGCTAAATAAAGCAGAATTGGGACTTGCTTGGTCTACTAACTTTTTAATTTTACGAACCCAAATTATTAAATCATTACAAGAAATAGTCTCGCCATTAATTTTAATTCTTTCATTGTAATTTTGAATATGAGGAGAAATAAAAGTTCCTACTTTGGAACAACTTTGTTGCAATAAAGAACTTAAATAATTAACAGTTGAACCTTTGCCGTTAGTACCTGCAATATGAATCATAGCTAATTTTTTTTCAGGATGATGTAATAATTTTAACAAAGCCAAAACACGCAAAAGTCCTAAACGCATGCCTAAAATTTCTCTTTTTTCAATCCACAAAATAGCTTCTTTTATGTTAGTTATTTCAGTAATCATTTTTATTTTCCGTTTGTCTGCATTTATTTATATTTAGGATTTCTTTGATATTATTAAATTTATTAAATTACTAAATGTTTGATAGAATGTATTTGTTTAAGGTGTTTTTTAAATTGTTTTGTTTTTTTGAATTTTTAATATCTATTGTAAATTTGTTTTTATTATTTTTTTATTAACTTATTTTGAACTACATAATAAATTAAAATTGTAAATACAAGTTTATTATACCACAAAAAATATTGCAAAAATAAGGTTCAAAGGCAAAATAAGGATAAATTATTACTTAGTAAAATAAAGTAAGCAAAAAAATAAATATTAATTTGACTAAATAAATAAAATAGTTAGAGTTAATAAAAATCATATTTTAAAAAAAGAAACTTTCAAAAATATAAAAATGTTATAATATTACTGTTATACTTTTAAATAATTTTACTGTTATACTTTTAAATAATTTTTTAAAAACAACATTATACTAACAAGAAATAAAAAAATTATTAAAAATAAAAAAGGATTAAAAAAATAAGTAAATGTTTTTCTAAATTAATCAAATATTATTTATCTAAAAATTAAAAAACAATATTATAAAGGATTTTTTATGTTTATGTATAAAAATAATTTAGATACAAATACAAACAGAAAAGCAAAAAATGTTTTTTCAAAAAAGTTTTTAGTTTATGTGCCTTTAATTATTTCTTGTATCACTTCTCTTTTGGCTATTGATACAATTTCATATGATAAAAATAAAAGAAATTTTTTTACTTTAGGTTTATTAACAAGACAAAACACATTATCAGTGAATATCTTTTTACTCTTATCTTTAAATAATAAATTTAAAAAATCAAAATATTACCCTTATTTAAGTTTTGTTTGTTTGATTAATTGTTTAATAGTGATGTTTTTTTGTTTAATTGAAACAAAAACAGGTACTTTGCAAATTAATTATTTTTTTGAACACAAAATTTTATCTTTGATGTTTATATTTTATTATTTTTTCCGAAACAAAAGCATAATAAAATTAAAAAAAAATTATGTAGGAATAATATATCCTTTGATTTATTTTTTAATAATGTTTATACTTATAAAAATTGATAATGAAAAGTTAAATCCTTATTCGAGAGAAATAAAAAAATATGAAATTAACGAGTTTATGTTATTGTTTTATGCTTTTCTAACTTCTATAATGATATTAATAATTAGTTTCTATACAATTATTTTAAAAAATAAAATCATCAAAAATAATGATATTGTAGTTATCAAAAAATATAAAAGGTGGTTTTATTTTTTAAGTATTTTGGTTCTTTCTTTTTTTGTTTTCTTTAATTTTATAAAATAATTTATTTTTATTATTTTTTTATATCGTTTTTTTAATTCTTAATAAATTATCATTATAAAATCCAATATTATAAATAACAAAAATAACAGGAGTTTAAATTATTAAAAATGGAAAAACAAACTTTACAAAGAAACAATTTAGAAAAAAAAGAAACAAATAGTAAAAATAAATATCTTAAAAAATATATATTATGGTTTTTATTTATTGTTTTAATTCAACACATAACTTGGTTTGGTTCTTTATATATAATTGAAAAGAATAAAAATGGTTTTTTTAAAACAATTATTCGAATTAAAGAAGATGGTAATGAAGAAACTAATAATTATTGGGTAAAAATATTAAATTTAAATATTAATGGAAGCAGTGGATTCCCTAGTTGGGAATTTTCTAAATATTTTATTTATATTTATATCATAAGCTGCTGGTGGTGGTTTTTAATTTCTCCTTATTTGATATATAAACATTTAGATAAAAAAATAATATTTCAATTATTCATTTCTTATTTTATAATTTTAGCTATTAGTTTTATTTTATTTTTTGTTTTCCCAGTTCAAATGTTGGATAAGTTTTTATTTAAGGAAAACAAAAGTTTTGTAGATTTTTTAATTCAAAATTTATATAAATATGATTATCTTCATCTTAATAATTTACCAAGTTTTCATGTTAGTTTAAGTTGGTTATGTTATATTGGTTTTCGCCAAAAAAATAAAAAGAAAATCCCTAAAATATTAAATTATGGACAATTATTTTGTGCTATTTTAGTTTTTATTTCTACTTTTGTTTTAAAACAACATTATATAATGGATGGAATAATTGCAATTATTTTAGTAGAAACTACTTTCTTTTTAGTTGGTAAAAAATGAATAATATTAAAAAAGACTATCAATTAAGATAATCTTTTTTTGTCAATAAATTACCTATAATAACCAAAATAGAAATAAATTTAGAATTGCTGATCACTTTTTTACAAAAAAAGTTATAATGCTTAGTTTCTAATAAAATACACAGGTAAAAGAATTAAAGTTTTGGTTTTGGAAAAACCAAAATTATTTATTACCACAATTATAACATGATAAAAAACAAGATAGTACGGATTATATAATTAAAATCTAATTATGAACATTTTCAGTATAATAATTTTGTTCTATATTTTGTATATTATAATAAGAATTTGGATGGTTTGTCAAACACTCTTTAATTTCTTCTAATGTATATCCAGCTATTTTCAAATCAAATGATCTATATTCAGCATTCATTAATTCTTTCAAAGAAAAACCATTATTTTTCAAATATTTTGCTGGATATTTAGCATTTTTAAAATCTTTTGCATCATAACCTGCATCTTTTAATTCTTGAAAAGGAATAAATGTTTCATTTTGCAATGGATTTGGTGTTTCATATTTGTATCCTAAATCATCAAGTGTATATCCCGCTTCTTTAATTTGTTGAAAAGTAAAACCTGTTTCTTTTAATTTAGGAGGATTTATATATATTGGTGTTTCTTTTATTTCTTGTATGCTAATGCCACCTTTGGCAAAATCTTTCAGATTATAATTATATAATTGTATTTCTTGCAAAGTAAAACCAACTTTATCTTTTAAATCTCTTGCACTAAATTGTTTTAAATAAAAAAAACTTTCTGTTTGAGGATCTAAATTTTTTATTTCTTCCAAACTATAACCTGATTCATTTAATTTTTTTAAACTAAAAATTTCTATTAATTGAGGAAGTTGGTAACCAATTTCTTTAAAATCTTCTACATTAAAACCTTCTTTTACCAATTCTTTGTCTTCATAATCCCCTTTTTGTCTTAAATAACTTATAGTATATATTTGCTTTCCTTCATTATTTTTAATATATTTAAGATCAAAATCACCAAACAATGGTTTTAATTGTTCTAAAATTTGTTTATAAGAAAGACCTTTTTCAATTAAATGTTTTAAAGTATATCATGCTTTTTTTCTTATTTTTTCTTTTACTTTTATTTCTAATTCTTTATCTTTAAATTGTTTAATTTTATATGTTTTTACAATTAACAAAAACCCACCTAAAAATAAAATAATATTTAAAACAATAAAAGAATATATTATATATTTAGTTTCTTTTAACTTCATTATTAATGTAGACATTTTATTATTTCCTTTCTTCATCATAATCTTTTAATTGTTCTTTGCTAAAAAGACCACTTTTTAATAATTCATCTCTACTAAAATCTAAATTTTTTAATTGTTCTTTTTCTAAATATTTTTCTAAATCGCTAATTTTTTTCATCTAATAATAAATTTACTTTTTGATCTGATTCTTGTTCTGTATCTCTTTTATTTTGTTTTGTAAATTTAAAATATGAAACTCCTAAAAAAATAATCACTACAAATAAACACAATATTAAAATATTAAAAGGAGTTATTTTGGATTTAATATCTTTTATTTTAAAATTTAATTTAAACTTCATATTTGCTACTATTTTGTTTTTTATAAATATAATTATAATAAAAATAAAAAGATAATTTATAATCTTTATGATAATTATACCATTTTTTATTACTATTAATATTTATATAAATAAATTTACTTAATAAAAATTATAATTACTTAGTATTTTTCTTGCAAAAAAAACAAGTAAAATAAAAGTAAGGGATAAAATATTTTTTAAAAAAGAAAACAATTTTCAAAAGGAAGCAAGGAATAAAATAATATGAATCAAAATGTAAAAAAAATATTAACTATTTTTATTTATTGCTGCTTTTTGAGTGTTTGCAGTTTTCTTTTATATCAATATTTTAAAAAACCAAACAAAGTACCATCCCAAATAAAAACAACACCAACCAAACCATCTGAACAAAAACCATCAAAAAATAAACCATCAAAAAAATAAATCGTCATCTTCTAGTTTAGAGATAACAACTTTTTGGCAAGATCCAAAACCAGAAACAAAACAAAATACAAATACATTAAATACATTTGAAAGTAATCGCAAAGAGATTACCCAAATTCAATTTGATAGAATTGTTGAAGAAATATTAAATGATTTAAAAAGCATGTCATGGGATAATTGTGTAGCTAAATATGAAACAAGAAATGAAAAAAACATATTTCCAAACATTGAAAGAGAGTATAGTTCATTTTTAACTTGGAGAAAAGAAAAAGTAACAGAATATAACGAAAATTATAACCAACAAAATAAACAAAATATATTACAACAATGCATTAAAAACCTTAAAAAAGAAATTGAAAAAGAACTAAAAGAAATATATTGGTTTAAATATTAAATCATTTGTAGTAATTAATAACTAACTGTTTCATTTATTTAGACAATTAAGATTAACACTGTTCTTTTTATTATCTTGCCATTATATAACAATATCAATCATTTTCCAAAGGAATAGGCAGAATCAAATGAATAGAACTATCTTTTTCCAAAGTAGTAATAATAAGTGGTTTTAAGGGATTATCAAAATAAAAAACTACTTCTTTAAGTGATAAAACTTTTAAAACATCTTCTAAATATTTAGCATTAAAAGCAATTTGGAAACTATTTGCACTAACTTTTAAAGGAATAATTTTTTCCAAAGCAGTTCCCAAACTTTCACTAGAAGAAGAAATTTCAATTGAATTTTGTTTAGTTAAAATAAATTTAATAACATTAGTATTCATTTGTTCTTTGGAAAACAACAATGAAACTCTTTCTAAGGCTTTCATTAAATCATCTTTATTTAAATGAACAGAAAAAGGAAAATTTGTAAGTTTAATTTCTTGAATTTGGGGATAATTTCCTTCTAAAAGTGAAGTTTGAAACCATAAATTATCAATTTCTAAAAAGATTTTTTGAGTATCAGAATAAATTTTTAAATATTTACTTTGACAATGTTCTAATATTTTACTTAATTCTTCTAAACTTTTATTAGGAATAACAATATTAAAATTGTGATATTCAATATCTAGATTGATTTTTTTTTGACTCATTCGAAAAGAATCAGTAGCACAAGCTTTTAAAAGGTTGTTTTGATAAATCAAGTTAAGTCCCATTAAAATAGGTCTTTTTTCATTTTTAGAAGTAGAAATATTTATTTCTTTAATCATATTTTTTAAAAAATGAGTTTCAATTTGAAAAGAATCTAATTTTTGGAAAGAAAAATCAAGTTCTAAAAAATTACAAACATCCATTAATTTTAATTTATATTCACAAAAACTAGTTTTAATTACTAAAAAATTATTTTCCATTACAGTAATTTTAATTAAAGAATCACTAATTTTTTTAATTATTTCAATAAAATATCTCCCTAAACAAGCAATTTTACCTTGTTTTTTAATTTTTAAACTTTCATCTTTAATTTCTATTTTAATTGCAATATTGCCATTATTAGCTTCTAAAATTAAGTTATTTTCTTGTGTTTGGATTTTGAGAGCATTAAAAATAGGGAAAAAAGTTTTTTGGGGTAAAATTTTTTGTATTTTTAAAAGTTGTTCCAAAAAAATATCTTTATTAATTTCTAAATACATTTATTAAACCTCATTTATCTTTTTGTTGTAGTAATTATTTTATATCTTTATTATTTATTTTATATCTTTATTAATTTTATTATTAATATTTTATATAATGGCATTTAAACAAGTTTAAAGTTATTTTAATTGATGTTTAACTTACTTTTAATAATTTATATTACAATTTCAAAAACAGACTAAAATAAGTTAAAAATCATCGAATAATTAAAAGATACTTTTTTAAAATATAAATAATTTATTAATTCATTTTTAATTTAAATATTATTAAATTTTATTCAATTCATTTATTATTTAATTCACTTATTAAGAATTAATTTTTTTCAAAATAAGTTCTAAGGATTTTTTTAATTCATAATCACTTTGAGAATTTTTTTTAATTTTTTGATAAGCTTTAAAAACTGCAGAATGGTTTCTTTTGAAAAAACTACCAACAATATTATAAGGAATATCTTTTAATTCTTTGATTAAATACATAGCAATATGACGCGGTAAAGTGTATTTTTGTTGTCTTTTTTTACTCATTAAATCACGAACTGAAATATTGAAAAAATTGCTAACAACTGATTTGATTTTTTCCAAAACATCCTCATCATAAGAAACACTTTTTTTGCTTTTAATCAAAAGTTCTAAAGCTTCATTGGCAATATTAATATCAATATCATAGCCAAAAGTTTGGGCATAATTCAACAATCTTAATAAAGCTCCTTCCATTTCACGAACATTATTAACAAAAGAAGAAGCAATCAAATCAAGGACATCTTTTTTTATTTTCAAAGGATTTTGTGGTTCAAATTCTAATATTTTCTTTTTCAAAATATTGAGACGATGATTAAAATCAGGACTTTGAATATCAACCATAAGACCAGCTTCAAAACGTGAAGTTAATCTACTCATAATATTTTTTAGTTCTGAGGCTTGTTTATCACTTGTAATTACAATTTGTTTTTGGTTTAAATAAAGATAATCAAATAATTTAAAAAACTCCATTTGAGTTCTTGTAGCACCTGCCATAATTTGGATATCATCAACTAATAAAAGATCAATATCACGGTATTTTTCGTTGAAATCCTCCATTTTGGCTTTTCTTAATTGGTTGGTAAATTCTTCAATAAATCCGTCAGCTTTTACATATAGAACTTTTTTGGATGAATGTGTTTTTTTCAAAATATGATTTCCGATTGCCTGAATTAGATGGGTTTTTCCGATTCCTGCTTTTCCAAAAATATATAGCGGATTGGTAGTTACTTTTTTTTCTTCAGCAATTTTTTTGGCAATTTTAAAGGCAAAATTATTACTTTTTCCCACAACAAAATTATCAAAACTATACTTGGGATTGGTATTTCCATAATTGTATTTATTAAAACTTATTTTTCTATTTTCAATTTCAACATTTTTGTCATTATCAGTTTTAGTTTCAATTTGTTCTTTTTCAATTGTTTCAAAATATTTATTATTTTGGAATTCATCATTATTTTCATTATTTTCAATTTTGGAAAAATAAGTTTGATTCTCATTTTCTAATTTTTCTTTAAGATTTTCAAAATGCTTTTTTTCATCATCAAAATTACTATTTTTTTTATTTTTTTCTGAAACAAATTCAATTATAATTTTTTCTTCAAATTTTAATTTAGTTATTTTTTTGATTTTTTCAAAATACATTTTATATATTTTATTCTTAATAAATTCAGTTTCTACTGAAATTATAATTTTTTCTTCAATTTGGTTTATTTTTTTAATATTGGAAAATGTTTCTTTAAAAACTTCATCACTGTAAATTTTTGATAGTTCATTTAAAATTATTTCCCAAATTTTATTATAATTATTCATTTTAATATTACCTTTAATATTACCTTTAATATTTTATTTTAATTATTTTTTTTATTAAATTATTATTATTATGAAGCACATTTTTTTGTTCCTAATTCTAAAAAAAATAGCTTTTAACTTTATTTTTCCCTCAAATTAAGGAAAAATTTATTAACATTTTAGGAACTATTTTTAACAGTTTGGAAACAATTTATTTTTAACAACTATTTTTAAAACTTTTTTTGCTTTCACGTTTTTTCTAGAAAAAATAAAATTATTCAATAAAATAATAACATAAAAAGCCACAGTTTTTAGGAACAAAAAAAATAACTTTTTCCTAACTTTGAAAAACCTTTCTTTTTAAAAAAGAAGGAACAATTTTAGGAAAAATTAACTTTTATTTTAATCTTTTTATAAGTTAGTTTTTTAAAACTAAAAATTAATTTTTTTTAAAACTTAGGAACATTTTTTAAAACTTAGGAACATTTAAACCTATTTTTTCCTAACTTTTATTTTTATTTTATTTTTACTTTGTTATTGTTTTTTTATTCTAATTTATTGCTTTTTTTTCAAAAAAATATCAAAATATAACTTAAAAATGATAAAATAAATTTGTAATTGTTTTTAATTCTTTCAATTCTTTTTGGTTTATTTTTATTTTGAGTGTCTTTTTTAAAACATTTTTATTATTTTTTGGACAACTTTTATAATCTTTTTTTACTTTTTTAATTAAGATCTATTAATTTCCTAAAACTTTTAAAATTTTCAAGTTTTTATTATATACCGCTATTTTAATTAAAAAAATAAACAAAAAAATTATTTTTCATATTACTAATTCTAATACTTTTTGCCTCTCTTTTTTTCTTTTTTGCTTCGCTATTATTTTTTCCTCCGATTCTTTTTCTTTAAATTTCTTTTTCTTCTTATTTTGATCCCCCCTTTTTTTTCTATTTCCATTTACATTTTTTAATTCATATTCGTTTCATTTCACTTTTTTATTTACAACAAAATATTACAACATTACATAAAAACAAAGGATTAGTAAATTACAATGAAAATTTCTATCAAAGATATTTTCCAAAAACCAGAGTTATTTTATCAAAAAAAAATAGTATTAAATGGTTGGGTTAGAAATTGTCGTTATCAAAAAAAATTAATTTTTATCGATTTAAATGATGGTACTTTTCTGGAAAATTTACAAATAATTTGTAAAGAAACCAAAACCAAAAACATCGAAACCGCCGCCGAAATTACCGAATTTCATGAAAACCAAAAAGTCAACACCAAAAACGAATCTCCAAATAACATCAATTTAGAAAAATTAAAAGAAATGTTGCAAATTGGGGCTTCTTTGCAAGTGGAAGGCATTCTAAAAGCAACCAACAATCCCCAAACGCCTTTTGAAATTAGTGCCCAAAATGTTTCTCTTTTAGGCGCAAGTGATTTTTCTTATCCGCTTCAACCCAAAAAACATTCTAAGGCTTTTTTGAGACAAATATCTCATCTAAGAGTGCGCACCAAACTTTTTGGAGCAGTTTTTCGCATTAGAAATACCGCTTTTTTTGCCCTGCACAGTTTTTTTCAAAAAAAAGGTTTTTTTCACATCAACACCCCCATTATCACTGCTAATGATGGAGAAGGCGCGGGTGAATTATTTCAACTTACAACCCTTAATTTAGAAGCTTTGCCACAAACAAAAAACATTCCAAACGCTTCCAAACTTGCCGATGAGACTATCAGCAAAAATGAAATTGATTATCAAAAAGATTTTTTTGGCAAAAAAGTTTTTTTAACAGCAACAGGTCAACTAGAAGCAGAAGCGATGGCTTTGGGTTTGAATAAAGTCTATACTTTTGGTCCTACTTTTAGAGCTGAAAAATCAAATACTCCAAGACATGCTGCTGAATTTTGGATGTTAGAACCTGAAATGGCTTTTTGCAATTTATCTCAAAATTTAAAAGTCGCCCAAGAAATGTTACAATTTGTTATTGCTAAATGTTTAGAACAAAATTATCAAGATATAGAATTTTTGGATAAGACAGAAAAAAACTGTTTAATTGAAGAATTAAAAAACATCTCTGAGGAAAAAGAATTTTTGACAGTAAAATACGAACAAGCTTTAGAAATTTTGCAAAAAAGCAACACCAAATTTGAAAACCCCCTTTTTTATGGCGCTGATTTGGCAACCGAACACGAAAAATATTTAACCGAAACACATTTTAAAAAACCAGTTTTTATTGTTGATTGGCCCAAAGAAATTAAAGCTTTTTATATGAAAAATAATCCCGATCAAAAAACAGTAGCTGCGATGGATCTTTTAGTTCCTCGTGTCGGAGAATTAATTGGCGGATCGCAAAGAGAAGAAAATTTATCAGTTTTAATTGAAAAAATGAACCAAATGAAAATTCCTCAAAAAGATTTGGAATGGTATTTAGATTTACGCCGTTTTGGGGGATGCATTCATTCAGGTTTTGGCTTAGGATTTGAAAGACTACTAATTTTTTTAACAGGATTAGATAATATTCGTGATGTAATTGCTTTTCCAAGAACTTATCATAATTTAGTTTTTTAAGTTTAATTAATAGTATCGTTTTTTATTTATCAATTTACAAGAACTTTAAAACTTTTTAACCTTTTCTTAAATATTTTTTAACTCTAAAATGTTTTTCTAAAACATTTTTTTATTTTTTGTTGGGAATTTCGCTTTTACTTATTTTTAAAAAACAAAAAAATTGCAAAATCATATTTAATATTTTTTTAACTATTAATTGTCAATATTTTTTAAACATTTATAAAATTTTATAAAATTCAAAAAAGCAACCAAAAGTCCAAAAATAAAAAAATCACCAATAATTAAAAAATGATTAAATTCATCTAAAAGATAAAAACCAAAAATCAAAAAACCAAAAATAATAAAAAAAGTTAAAAATAATAAAAAAAGTTAAAAATAATAAAATCAAAATAATAAAACCAAAACCAAATCAAACCAAACCAAAATCACAAACACAAACACAAAATTAAAAGCCAAAAAAATAAAAATAAGGAATACAAAAAATGGGTATAAAATTAGAACAAGTTTCTAAAATTTTCATCGATAAACAAACTAAAAAAGAAACTTATGCTGTAAAAAAAATTGACATCAACATTCCTAAAGGAAAATTGGTAAGTCTTTTAGGTCCTTCGGGTTGTGGCAAATCGACTACTCTTTACATGATTGCAGGGCTTCATCCTATTTCGGCTGGAAAAATATTTTTTGGAGACAAAGATGTCACTAACCTGCCTATTGAAAAAAGAGGTATTGGTTTAGTTTTCCAAAATTACGCTCTATATCCTCATATGACAGTTAGACAAAATATTTCCTTTCCACTGGAAAATCTAAAATTTGCGCGCGACATTATTGTGCAAAAAGTAGAAGAAATTGCCAAGTTAGTGGGAATTGCCGATCATTTAGACAAAAAACCTCAGCAACTTTCAGGCGGACAACAACAACGCGTAGCAATTGCAAGAGCCTTAGTAAAAGAACCTCAAGTTTTGCTTTTAGATGAGCCCTTATCCAACTTAGATGCAGGGTTACGCCTCAAAACTAGAGAAGAAATTAGAAGAATCCAACGAAAAACTGGAATCACTGCTATTTTTGTTACACACGACCAAGAAGAAGCAATGTCTATTAGTGATGAAATTTGCTTAATGAATAAAGGACAAATCCAACAAAAAGGCGCTCCTCAAGAAGTTTATGCCAATCCTAACAACTTGTTTGTTGCCAAATTTTTAGGCAATCCGCTTATCTCTATTTTTGAAGGAAAAATTACTTTTGGAAAAGTAACTATTGGAGATTCACTTCTTTTTGATTTTTCTTCTAACAAAACTTTAAAAAACCTAAATCAAGAAATCTATGTAGCCATTCGTCCCGAAGGTTATTGGTTTGACACAAACGGTAATTTTGAAATCGAACCTCTCTTTTTAGAAAATGTGGGAAGAAACCTAATGATGTTAGCAAGACATCCGCAAGCTGTTAAAAAAACTTTCCACCTTGTCTTTGATGAAAAAAGTAAAGATATTATTTTTCCCCAAGGATTTGTTGCCAAGAAAAAAATTAGATTCCAAATTAAAGAAAATAAGTGTTTTCTTTTTGATAAAAAAACCGAAAATAGGATTTTTTAAATGTCATTGCTAAAAAAACTTTTCCATCACAATTCCACTAAATATTCCAAACATAATCATTGGTATTATTTGGCGCCTGCCTTAATTCTTATGGTTTTATTTAATTTTTATCCTTTGGTAAAAACACTTTTTATTTCTTTGGATAGTAGATATAATAAATTTGCAGACACATTTTCTTATTCGTTTAATTTTTCCAATTACACTACTACTTTTTGTGATCCTGATTTTAGAACTGCTCTTTTTAACACTTTTTTACTGGTGTTTGTTTCTATTCCTATTTCTATTTTTTTGTCTTTAATGATTGCCTTAGCACTTAACGGTGTTTATAATCGTTTTTTAAAAAATATCTTTCAAACCATTTTTTTCCTTCCTTATTTAACAAATCCTGTTATTATGGGAATGGTTTTTGCAGTCCTTTTTTATCACAATAGTTTTGGCATCCAAACGCGCCCCGAAGGTTTTTTTAATTCTTTTTTTGGGTTCCAACAAGATTGGATTAACATTTCAGCTCCTTATTCGTATAAAATGTTTGTTTTAATTTTTTATGTAGTGTGGAAATCCCTTCCCTTCCAAATTTTAATTTTTAGTGTGGGATTAAAAAACATTAGTAAAGATTATTACGATGCTGCCGGAATTGACGGCGCTTCTAAAATAACTATTTTTAGAAAAATTACTCTTCCTCTACTTGCTCCTACTATTTTTTATCAACTTATTATTGCAATAATTCAAGTTTTTAAAGAATATGAATCTGTTGTTGGAGTTTTTGGTAATTCCGATATTACCAAGGTAAATACTGTGGTAGGCTATATTTATCAACAATTAGAAGGAACTTTAATGGATTCTTATTCCAGAGGCGCTGCAGCCACTGTTATTTTGCTTTTAATTTCTATTATTTTTACTACCATTAATTTTTTCTTTTTTGAAAAGAAATTAAATGAATAAAATAAATAATAAATAAGGATCGAACCTTGATAATTATGTCAAATTCAAATAATAAAACAAAACTCATTTTTGCCAAACTTAAAAAACATTTACCCAAAGTTTGTGCCACTTTTACCAAATACTTTTTTTTGTCTGTTTTTGCTCTTTTTTTGGCTATCCCTTTTTATTGGATGCTAAATTTAGCTCTACAAGACAATCCTGCTTGTCCTAGTTTTTTTCCTAAAGATTTGACGTGGAACAACTTCTCTTTTCTATTTACCCGTTATAGCTTGTTTTTGGCTTTTTTTAAAACCCTTGCTGTTGTTTTTATCTCTACTGTTTTAGGTATTTTTGTCTCTGTTATAACTGCTTTTGCTCTTAGTATTTTAGAATTTAGAACTAAAAAAATTATATTAGGAGTCTTTCTAATCACCACTATGATAACTACTGAAAGTATGTTTTTAACTAACTATCAAACAGTTGCGCGCCTAGGTTTTGTTGATTCTGGTCAAGGTACGCGTGTTTTTAGTGGCATTTATTTAGCAATGATTCTTCCCTTTCTAATCAATGTATTTCATATTTTTTTATTAATTCAAAATATCAAAAAAATTCCCAAAGAACTCTATTTATCTGCCAAAGTTGATGGTAGTAGTGATTGGAAGTTTTTATACAAAATTTTAACTCCGCTTTTAAGAGATAACATCATTAATATCATTATTTTTAGAGCAGTTGCTGCTTGGAATGCTTATTTGTGGCCTGAACTTGTAGGCGGAAAATTGCTTACTAATGTGATTAGAAATATTTTTGACTCTGAAAAAAACCAACATTTAGTCAATCAACAAATGGCAGCTACTGTTTTGATGACATTGCCTTTAGTTTTGTTGTTCATTTTTTGTAAAAGATATGTTTTAGAAGGAAAATTAAACAGTGGTATCAAAGGATAAATTAAAAATCATTCATTTTTTTATTTGCTTATTTGTTATTTTAGCATTTATTGTATTATTTCCTAAAATTGATTCTAATGCTTTAAGAAATAACCACGAACAAGAATTAAATGAAATGCTTACCAAATATAAAGATAGCGAAGCATGGGAAAAATTTCTAGAAAAAACCATCGAAATTGTTTTTTGGCATCGTTTAGATCCTGAAAAAGAAAAAGGAAAACCAAAAACTGCTTTAGAAGAAATTATTGAAAAATTTAGAGAAAAATATCCCAAAATCAAAGTAAAAACAGAATATAAACCTAGTTGGAGTGGGATTGTAAAAAACATTAATGTAGCTCTTCCAGCCAACAACGAACCTCATTTAATTGTTTCTTATGCTGATCATTTAGTAAATTATTATGAATCAGGTAAATTAGTTCCCCTTGATGGATTTAAAGATCACACCAATGAAAAAATCAAATTAGACCCTTGTACAACAGATCCCCAAACAAAAAAAACATATTTTTATTCTAGTTTTGAAAATGAGGCTCAATTGCCTTTGGGTGATGAAAAAGAACCAGGGAAATGGTATTCCTTGCCATTTTCTAAATCTATTGAATTGATGTATTATAATCAAGATTATTTTAAACAATTAAAAGGAAAAATTGAAAAACAAAAAATCGGAATCGATTCCGATTTTAAATCTTGTTTTGACAATTATGATAACTCTAATTTTGAAGGCAAACTTAAAGATGGTATTACATGGGAACAAATGAAAAAGTTATGCAAAGTAATTAAACAGGTTGACTCTGAAAAAATCCCTATTTCTTACGATTCTGAATCTAATTTATTTATTATATCTTCCGAACAAAGAGGAATTGAATATACAACTTCACCAACTAAAAAAGATCCATCAAGTCGTGAAGTAGGAGTACGTTTTAATAATCCAGATGCTAAAAAAATGATTAAAGATTTTAAAAAATTTTATGATAAAAAATATTTAATTACTCGTAAATTATCTGGTGAAAGTTATACTACTCATTTATTTATGGATCAAAAAATTTTAATTGATATTTCTTCTTCTAATGGATTTGAATATGTTTCCAAAGCTCCATTTAAAGTAGGGATAACTTCGGTTCCTTATTGGAAAAAAGGAAAACAAGGTCCTGAGTCAGGCAAAAGAAAAGTTTTACAACAAGGTTCTAATATTAATTTATTTTATAAAAAAGATAAAGATGAAGTGCTTGCTTCTTGGTTGTTTTTAAAACATTTAACTTCTAAAGAAACAAACGAAAAATTAATCCAAAAACTTAGTCAATTTCCTACTCGTCCTTGTTATGATAAAAGCGTCCAACCAGAACAAACAAATTCTGAAAATCCTTCCAAAAATTCTGAAAATCCAGAAATAAATAAAGATATTTTTGACTTTATGAAACGTGAAAGAAAAGAAGATGAAGAATCATCTCAAACAGGCAATCCCATTTATTTCTTTTCTCCCACTTTTAGAAAATCCCAGATGTCGCGTATAGTTGTAGAAAAATTAGTAATAGATTGTTTTTTAGATAAAGACTTAGACAAAAACATCGATACATTATTTAATGAAGCCCAACAAAAAGCAGACTCCTAAAAACTTATTAAAATTAACAAATTAAAGGAACATTATGAAAATTATTTACAATAAAATTAAAGCTTTTGAAACAATTATTATTCACGGACACATCAATCCAGATGGTGATTGTTATGGCGCTCAACTAGGTTTAAAAGATGCAATTACAGCAACTTTTCCCCAAAAAAAAGTCTATGCAGTAGGACAACAAAATCATTCTTTATCTTTTGTAGGTGTGATGGATGAAGTTTGTGATTCTTTGTACCAAAGCGCTCTTGCTATTGTTGTTGATTGCGGTCAAGAAAACAAAATTAGTGACCAAAGATTTAAATTAGCTAAAGATACAATTAGAATTGATCATCATTTATTAATGGATAATTACTGCAATTATCAATGGGTAGATGCTAATTATTCTTCTTGTTCTCAAATGATTTTTGAATTTAAAGAAAAATGCAATATGAAATTAACTCATAAAGGTGCTTTGGCTATGTATGTAGGTATGGTAACTGATACTGGTAATTTTTGTTTTGATAGAGTTGACCAAAACACTCTTAAAGCTGCTGCTTCCTTACTTGCTTTTGACCTTGATGTATCACAAATTTTTTTTCATCTTAACAAAGAAACTCTTACTTTGTTTCAATATAAAGCCTATATTTATCAAAATGTAGTTACTTCCCAAGGATTTGCTTACGTTTTTATTTCTCAAGAAACATTGAAAAAATTTAATTTACATATTGACGTTGCTGCAAGTTTTGTTAATATTTTGGGTCATTTAGAAAATCATCCAGTTTGGGCTTTTTTCTTAGAACAACCAGATTTAACAATTAGAGCTCGCATTCGTTCTCGTGGTCCTGAAATTAACTCCATTGCTAGACAATTTAAAGGCGGAGGTCACCTTAGAGCTTGTGGTGCTACTTTAAATAACAATCAAGAAATGACTTTTTTCATAGCTCAAATAAAAGACTCAATTAAAGTTTTTGAAACCAAATCCCAAGACAAAAATCCAAAACTAATTAAAAATTAATTAACAATAAAATTAATAAATTCAATAAATACACATATAAAAAAATCTCCAATAACCAATAATAAAATTAACCAAATAAAACTTTTATTTTGATAATTCTTTTTCCTTTTCCTTTTGGTTGTAAATTATTTTCATATTATAAATGATAAATATCAATTTAAAACAACATTCAATAAATGAAAAGATTACAAAAATCATAAAGAAAGGAGCCCCCAATAAATGTTTTTTGATACTATTGCTGCTATTTCAACTCCTTTAGGAACAGGAGGAGTTAGTATAATTAGGGTTTCTGGCAACAATTCTATTGCAGAAATAAATAAAATTTTTAAAGGCAAAGACCTTACCAAAACCAAAACACACACCATTACTCACGGTTTTATCCTCAACAAAAACAAAACTATTTTGGATGAAGTTTTGATTTCTGTTTTTAAAACTCCTAATTCTTTTACTGGCGAAAATGTTGTAGAAATTAATGCTCATGGCGGTATTTTAATTACGCAAATGGTTTTAGAAAGAGTTTTGTCATTAGATATTAGGTTGGCTTTTCCAGGCGAATTTAGCCAAAGAGCTTATCTTAATGGAAAAATGGACCTCATTCAAGCTGAATCCATTATGGACCTAATTCATGCCACTAATGAAAATGCCATTAAAATTGCTCATTCTGGTTTGCAAAAATACACTTCTCAATTAGTGACTTCTTTGCGCGACCAAATCCTTAATTTAATTGCTCAAATTGAAGTTAATATTGATTATCCTGAATATGATGACATTCCTCAAATCACCCAACAAAAAATTGCTTTGGAAGTTAAAAGTTTAATCAATCAATTAGAAAATATTTTGAACCACTCCCATAAAAATAGATATCTTAAAGAAGGAATAAAAACTTTAATTGTTGGACGTCCCAATGTTGGTAAATCAAGCCTTCTTAATGCTTTTTTAAACGAAACCAAAGCTATTGTTTCTGATATTTCAGGCACTACCAGAGATTTTGTTGAAGCTTATTTTAATTGTCAAGGTATCACCCTTCATTTAATTGATACTGCAGGCATTCGTAAAACTGATGATCCCATTGAAAAAATAGGAATTTTAAGAACAGAAAAAATACTTTTACAAGCAGAATTAATTTTATTAGTTTTAGATCAAAGCAATCATTTGCAAGAAGAAGATATCCAACTTTTGCAATTAACCAAAAACCATCCGCGCATTATTATAGGAAACAAAGCGGATTTGAAAAGTGATAAATTAATTTCTTCTCTTTCCAACAACTCTTCCCAATTAACCCCACAAGAAATTATTTCAGTTTCGAGTTTGGATAAAACAGGGTTTTTAGAGTTACAACAAACAATTTTAAAAAAATTCCAATTAAATGATATCCAGCCCAAAGATTTTAATTATTTTTCTAATGCAAGACACATTAATCAAATCCAAATTGCTCTTCGATCTTTCCAAGATTTGCAACAAGCCCTTTTGCAATCAATGCCAATCGATATTTATTCTATTGATCTTACTACAGCTTATCAAGCGTTAGGACAAATTATAGGTGATAATCAAGAAAATAGTTTAATTAAAGAATTGTTTTCTAAATTTTGTTTAGGAAAATAAAAGAAACCCAAAAAATAAGAAAATATCAAGAAAAAACCCCCAACCAACATCATTTTAACTAAACTAATATTTTAACAAATACAAAGAAAGGAACAAATATGAAATTTATTGAAACCCAAATTAAAGCCTTTGACAATATCATTATTCACGGACATAAAAATCCTGATGGTGATTGTTATGGTTCTCAACTAGGTTTAAAAAATATGATTCAAAATACCTTTCCTCATAAAAATGTTTATGTGGTGGGGCAAACCAAAAACCATTTAACTTTTTTGGGTCAAATGGATGAAATACCAGATGAAACTTACCAAAATGCTTTAGTAATTGTGGTTGACTGCGGTACTACTCAAGCCATCAGTGACCAAAGATTTAAATTGGGAAAAGTCGTTATTCGAATTGATCATCATATTTTAATCGAAAATTATGGTAATTATCAATGGGTTGATGATTCTTTTGGTTCGTGCTCCGAGATGATTTACTTGTTAAAAGAAAAACTCAATTTAAACCTAACTTTTAAAGGTGCTTTGGCTATTTATGTTGGTTTAATTACAGATACTGGTAATTTTAGGTATCATAGAGTAAGTGCCCAAACTTTAAGAATTGCCTCAGAATTACTTAATTATGGTATTGATGTTGCTTTGGTGGAACAAAATATCAATAAAGTAACACTTAATTTTTTAAAATATCAAGGATATATATGTCAAAATATTGTTGCTTGTGACGGATTTTCCTATGTTTATGTGAATCAACAAATCATTGAACAATTCAACATTACTTTAGAAGAGGTTTTTTTGTCGATTAATATTTTATCTAATATTAAAAATTTTCCCTTTTATGCTCTTTTTTTTGAACGTCCTGATTCTAAAATTCAAGTGCGTATTTGTTCTAACGGACCGCAAATATATCATATTGTTCAAAAATATGGTTGTAAAGGCCACCTAAGAGCTTGCAGTATGTTTTTGCCATCCGAAAAAGAAATTTTGCCTTTTGTTGCTACAATAAAAAAAGAAATTGCACCCTTTTTCAAAACCACTTAAAAATTTAGATTCCAAATAATAAACACCAATCAACTAATTACTAAAAAAAGACTCCTTTTTTCTTGTGATTTGTGTTATAGTTATGATATATGTTATTTAATTTTTTAGTATAAAACACACATTATATCACACATTATTATTTAGATAAAATTTTTTGCCCTTTATTATTTTTTCTCCTCCATTATCTTTGTTTTTCCCCAATTTCTTAAAAGATCAAAAAACTAAAAACTACAAAAGAAAGGGTTTTTATGATTAAAATCAGCTTTTTTGACAACCAAACACAAGAATTTATTTCAGGTATAACTCCTTTGGCAATTTGGAAAAAACACTTATCTACACATTTCAAAAAACCAGTTGCAGCCCTTTTCAACAACCAACCAATCGAACTTGATTTTCCTTTGAAAGAAAACGGCAATTTAGAAATTTTAACCGAATCTGATCCTAAATCTTTGGAAGTTCTTAATCACAGCACCGCTCACCTTATGGCGCAAGCCGTTGCAAGACTTTATCCAGGTGCCCTTTTTACAGTAGGACCTGCCATTAAAGAAGGATTTTATTATGATATTGATTTTCAAAATCACACCATTTCGGAAAAAGGTTTTCTTGCCATTGAAAAAGTAATGCATCAAATTTCTTTGGAAAACCATCCCATTACAAGAGAAGAAGTTTCTTTCGAACAAGCCCAAAAATTATTTGCTTGCAACCCTTATAAACAATTTTTGCTGGAAAAATTTCGCGACCAGACTATCAGTATTTATCGTCAAGGAGAATTTTTTGATCTTTGCCGCGGCGGTCATGTAACCAAAACAAGCCTTATTAAACATTTTAAACTTTTAAAAATATCAGGAGCTTATTTTCAAGGAGATTCCAAAAACAAAACTTTGACTCGAATCTATGGTACTTCTTTTTTCAAAAAACAAGCGCTTGCGGACCACTTGCAACTTTTGGAAGAAAGAAAAGAGCGCGACCACAAAAAACTTAACAAAGAACTAGATTTATTCATGTTTAATAAAGAAGTTGGTTTGGGACTTCCCTTTTGGCTTCCTAAAGGAGCTACTGTAAGGCGCATCGTTGAAAGATATATTGTTGACAAAGAATTAAGTTATGATTATCATCATGTCTATACGCCCATTATGGCAAATACTGAACTTTACCGTATTTCTGGACATTTGGACCATTATGCTTCTAATATGTTTCCCATCATGACTTTGGAAAATGGTGAAAAACTAGTTTTAAGACCAATGAATTGCCCCCATCACATGATGATTTATAAAAAAACTCCTCATAGTTATAAGGAATTGCCTTTGCGTATTGCTGAATTAGGAATGATGCATCGGTTTGAAAAATCAGGAGCTGTTTCTGGTTTACAAAGAGTAAGAGAAATGACTCTTAATGACGCTCATATTTTTGCCTGTCCTGACCAAATCAAAGAAGAAATGAAAAAAATTATTAATTTAATTTTAGAAGTTTATCGTGATTTTAATATTAAAAATTATGAGTTGCGCCTAAGTTATCGTGACCCTAATGACACAGAAAAATATTTTAATGACGATCAAATGTGGCATCACGCTGAAAAAACCCTCAAAGAAACTATTCAAGAATTGAGCCTACCCTTTAAAGAATCCATCGGAGAAGCTGCCTTTTATGGTCCTAAATTAGATGTGCAAGTGTTTACTGCCTTAGGCAACGAAGAAACATTATCAACAGTACAACTTGATTTTTTGCTCCCTCAAAAATTTGATCTTACTTTTATTGGAGAAGACAACAAACACCATCGTCCTGTTGTCATTCACCGCGCAGTTGTTTCTACTATGGAAAGATTTTTAGCGCATTTAGTAGAAGAAAAAAAGGGTGTTTTTCCTTTATGGCTTGCTCCTGTACAAGTGCTTTTAATTCCTGTGTCTGCTCCTCTACATTTGGAATTTAGCCAAAAAATTAAAGAAATGTTACAATTACAAAATTTCAGAGTAGAAATTAATTCCAAAGATACTACTTTGGGTTATAAAATTAGAGAAGCACAAAAATTAAAAATTCCTTATCAAGTTGTAATTGGCGACAACGAAATGACTAACAATTTAATTACTTTTAGAAAATATGGCTCTCACCAACAAACCACAATTAAAGTTGATGAGTTTGTTTCTTTATTAAAAGACCAAGTTTTGCAAAAAAAATAACCTCTTAATTGCCAAAATCCCCCAAAAACTATTGACAAACCGCACTTTTTATTATATAATTAGGACGGTATTGTTATTGTTTTATTTTATAATATTCAAAATACAATTATAAAAATTATCAAAGATTTTGTAATAATCTTGTGATATTAACGTGAAAAGAAGAGTTTTCTCTCGCCTGATTAACAATTAGTTTTTAGGCAAATGGCACATAAACATTTAATTTTTTTGTAAAAAAAATGCAAAAAACATTTAGTGTTAGTTATTTTAGAGAAGAGAAATGTTCATTGGGCGTTTCTCTTTTTTTATTTTATTTTCTCTTTTTTCCTTGTTTCATTTTCATGTTATGTCATTTCATTTCATTTTTACAAAATAACCCCAAACCTAAAGGAGGTTTTAAATATTAAAATCAACAAATTTAAAAAAAGTTCTAATTCCGATTTATATAATGAAAATATCCCACAAGGAAAATACCTCATTATTGATGAAAAAGGCGAACAATTAGGTGTTTTTGACCAAAAAGAAGCTTTAAAATTATCAGAACAAAAAGAAATTGATATTGTAGTGGTAAACGCAGATGCCTCACCGATGGTAGCGAGACTAATGAATTATCAAAAACATCGTTATAACCAACAAAAAAAACTTCGTGAAGCCAAAAAGAAAACCCAAATTATTGTTTTAAAAGAAATTCGCCTCAATCCTACCATTGATAAAAATGATCTAAATACTAAAATTAAACAAGCTCAAAAATTTTTAAAACAAGGCGATAAAGTAAAAGTTAGTATGCGTTTTCGTGGTCGTATGATTAATAATTTTCAATTAGGAGAAACAGTTTTTAAACAAGTTATGCAAGATTTGAAAAACCTATCTCAAATTGAGACTCCTTTAAAATTACAAGGCAATCAACTAACAGCAGTTCTGTCCCCTTTAAAATAACCCTTAAAGGTTATGAATGGTATTTGAATAGCTGAAAAATTACCCAAAACAAAACGCGACTCAACTAATTTAC
>NZ_BBIY01000005.1:0-4085 GCF_000744065.1 'Chrysanthemum coronarium' phytoplasma | reverse complement strand
TATGTTTAAACATAATACGCAAATCAGAGGCTCCAAGCATTCTTGCAGAAATAATATATTCTTTATTTTTATAAAGATAAAAAGAAGCACGTGAATAATAAAAAGCTCCAATCCAACCTTTAATTAGAAAAACACCAATAATAGTCCAAAAAGAAATACCTACTTTTAGCATTAACACCAACACCAAAGTCATAAAGGGAAAATAGCTTAAAAAAATCAAAAATACTATTAACAATCAAATCAACTAAGCCACCATAATAACCACAAATAGCTCCAATAATAGTACCAATAATTAAAGTACAAACCGAAACAACAAAAGCAAGGGAAAGAGAAATAAAAGAACCTTTTCATATTTGAGTAAACAAATCATTTCCTTCATGAGTAGTACCAAAATAAAAATAAGTTTTTTCAGACGTTTTGTTAAATACATATTTAAACAAACGAATTTTTACTCTATACAATCCATTTTGCAAAGGAGTACTTTCAATAAGGCTTTTATTTTGTTTGGCACGATCATATTCTTTTTGGGGAAAAGTTAAATTAATAGATGACTTTTCATATTCACAATAAAGATAAGAATCTAAAATAACTGTTTGTTTGTTGTCCTTAATGTCTTGTTGTTTTTTGATAATATTAGGATTAAATTTTTTAATTTGTTCAATTTCATCTAAATATAAATCTACTTTTTTAGTACCATCACAAATACCAAATTTTTCTAAAAAAGGGATTTTTAGAGGTAATAAAGCAATCCAAGATTTTTCTTTTTCTTGAGTAGTTTTAGGAAGAGGATTGATAAAAGGTCCTACAGCAGTAAAAAATAAGACTACCAAAATCATAAAGCTACTTTGGTACTTTTCTTTTTCCATAATTTTTTAAAAGTATTGCGATAATAACCAACAATTTTATTTTCAGAAGTAATATTTTTATCAGTCAAAGTTTGATTTATCAGAACAAAATCTTTAGGATCAAACACTTTCATCTTTTTTACTCCCTATCTTAATTCTTGGATCTAATAAGCGATATGATAAATCACCTAAAATATTAGTAATTAAACTAATGAAGGTACAAAACCCAAAACAAAACATTAATAAAGGTTGATCTTGAGTTTGGAATGCTTCTATCATAAGTCTTCCTGCACCATCAATAGAAAAAAATTCTTTCAATTAAAAAACTGCCTGTAATTAAACCCACGAATTCATAAAAAAAGACAGGAGCATAAGGTACTAAGGAATTTTTTAAGGCATGACGATTAATAGTTTGGCTAAAAGTTAGCCCCTTAGAGCGAGCTAACAAAAAATAATTTTGATTGGTTTGTTCAATTAACTCGGCTCTAATTTTTCTAATGTAAAAAACCATACTTAACAAAGTCATAACTGCTAAGGGAAGTAAATAAGAATTAACTCCAAACCAAAAGCCTTTTTCTTTCCATTCCATCGAAGTTGCTACTTGATAAGGAAATAAA
Source organism: 'Chrysanthemum coronarium' phytoplasma (assembly GCF_000744065.1). Classification (NCBI taxonomy): domain Bacteria; kingdom Bacillati; phylum Mycoplasmatota; class Mollicutes; order Acholeplasmatales; family Acholeplasmataceae; genus Candidatus Phytoplasma; species 'Chrysanthemum coronarium' phytoplasma. The sequence goes on along the minus strand of NZ_BBIY01000005.1, from coordinate 2,623 downwards.
TGCCACACATGAACAAAAAGATATTGTGCCATAATGGCAATTACTAAAGTTCCTAAAGTCATAACAATAATAGCAAAAAAAATTAATGCTATAATCTATCCAAGATTTTTTTTAATAGTAGCTAATATTGCTAATAAAATCCATAATGGAACTGATAATAAAGTAGGAATGATATTCATCTTAAAAGTAATGGGGATTTTACTTTTAACAAAATCATAAACATTTTGATTTAATTTAGTTGAAAAACCAAAATCTCCTTTAAAAACATGACTAAACCATTTCCAAAACTGAGTTAGGGCTGGTTTGTCATAACCTTCTTTTTCACACATATCTTTCCATGCTAAATCAGACATTAAAGGAGGTTGTAAAGGTTTTGTAATTGATATTTTAGTAAGAATAAAACAACAAAAAATAATTAACAAAAAGCAAGAAATAGCTAAAAGCAATCTTTTAATAATATATTTTAACATAATTAAAGTTTATAATCTGGATCACTTATTAAGTGTTTATAATAATCAGGTCCCCAACTCCATTCAGCACTAAAATTAGGCCATAAAAATTTAATATCATTGTATACTGATCCAACTCTTACAGTAGACAAAGACACATCAACTAAATTATCAAAAACGACTTTTTCTAACTTTCCAAAAACATAAAGTAATGTTTTTTGTTTATATTGAGAATAATTGGCAGAATCATTTAATGTTTTAGTAAAAAAGTTTTAAATTGTGAAACAGTTCCTTGCCATTTTCCTTGTTTGTTTACTCCTGGCACTTTAGGTTCTATTTCAACTTCTTTTTCTACATACATAACATTTCCGTTTTCATCTTTTAAAGTTTCGCCATTTGCATCTTTTTGCTCTTGATAAACTTCTTTACCGTCTGAACCTTTTTGAGTCGGTTTGAATCTACTTGTTTATTTTTATCAGATTCCAAACACCATCTAAATTTATTACCAAGTGATTCAAAATCTTGTTTATTAGTATCTTTATCTAAAAGTTTAGTATTTTTATCAACTTTAAACTCTTTGACAACTTTTCCTTCTTGATTATAAAATTTCACTTTTAAAACTTGTGATTTAGGCCATAAAAGATAACCAAGTACAACACCTACTACTAATAATGGAAGTACTGTCCATGTAACAACCTTTTTTTGGTAAAATCTGTACAAAAAGATTTTTTTTAAAAGAAACAACATTTTGAAAAAAACTCAGTAATCGCCTACAAAAATCCCTTGATTGGCTTTTGGAACTCCTTTATTTTTCTTTGACATTTATTTTCCCTTTATTTCCTTTTCTTTTTATATGATTTTATATTTTATATAATATTGCAAAAATACTTTCTAATATTGTTTTATATAAATAGTAAAATTGCAGTAATTTTGGTATTTAAATATTGTATCAAGTATTTTAATATTTTAAAAATATAACACATGACACCAAATAAGTTAAGTTTTTTTAAAATTAAAAATAAAAATAAATATTTAGTATTATTTTGATATAAACTGAGATTTATAACAAAAATATTTAACAATTAAAAAATAAAACTACAAAATAAAAATATATTTTAAAAACAAAAAAATCAATATTTAAAAACTTAAAAAATTAAAAATACACTAAAAATACAAAAATACAATTTTTTTACTAAATTGAATCAAAAATATATTAAAAGTATATTGACATTTTTTTATTAACCACCTAACACTTTTTCACCCTTTTATCTTTTTTTACAACAGAAATTTAAAAATAAAAAATATTGTTATTAAGATCATTTTATCACAAAAAAAGGAATTTTTTGCTCAATCATCTTTATATCATGAGTGTTTTCCTTGCAATTTTATATAACAAAAAAAACCAACTTTTTAGAGTTGATCTTATAATTTTTCAAAATATTTAATTGTTTGATGTTAATAATGTGGCAATATTTTATCAAAAAGGGTTTTGGGCAAAAGGATAATAAAACCTATCATAAAGGCACAAAAGCCACACACCAAGCAAAAGAAGTGCCAATCCTAATAAAAAAGTAAACAAATCAAGAATACTAAAAGATTTTTCATAATACCAAGTTCTTGTTTTGTATTTACCAAAACGCCTCAATTGCATAGCATTAGTAATTACATCAATTTTATCTAAATTAAAGAAAATCAAAGGAGGAATAATAAGGGTAATTCTTTTAATATCTGCAATAATACGAGACAAAAAATGAGTTTTTTTAACAACTTTAATACCTCGTGCTTGTTGATTGAGAGAAATATTTTTAAAATCTTTTTGAATTTCAGGAATATAACGAATAGTAAGGGCAAAAGCATAACTAATTTTATAACTAACCCCTAATTTATTTAAACTAGCAGCTAATTGACTGGGATTAGTAGTTATAATAAAGATTAAAAATAAAGGAATAATACAACAATATTTTAACAACACATTAAATTGATAAAATAATTGTTCTTTGGTTAAAAGATTAAAAAATAAAGGAATGGGGGTTTTGGAGTTATATATTTGAGTACCATAATTTCTAAAACAAAAAAAAATAATAATATTGTTTACAAACAAAAAAAAGAAAGTTCCTTTAACTACAAACGCTACTTGCTGCCATTTAATTTGAGCACACCAAAACAAAAAAAAA
>NZ_BBIY01000006.1:0-9394 GCF_000744065.1 'Chrysanthemum coronarium' phytoplasma | reverse complement strand
CTTACTGCTGCTGCCATTGGTAAACAAGTAGGAATCATCCAAGACAAGTTCGTTGGTTTAGACGGCTGTGACCTTGACAAAATGTCTTTAGAACAATTACAAGAAGTCCTCAAAAGCCCTCATCCAGTTGTCTTTTCACGCACTACTCCCAAACATAAATTAAAAATTGTTCAAGCATACCGCAACAATGGAGAAGTAGTAGGGGTTACTGGCGACGGAGTTAATGACATTTTAGCCCTTAAAGCAGCTCACATAGGAATTGCTATGGGAAAATCAGGCACTGATGTTGCTCGTAATGCTGCTGATATGATTTTATTAGATGATAATTTTGCAACTATTTCCAAAGCTGTTTTAGAAGGACGTTGTATTTATGAAAACATCAAAAAATTCATGACTTATGTCTTTGCTTCTAATATCCCTCAAATCTTTCCTTTCATCGCTATTGCTTTTTTAGGAGTTACAGAACCTTACTTATATGTTTTACAAATTTTAGCAATTGATCTTTTAACTGACTTAATTCCTGCTATTGCTCTAGGAGCTGAAGAAACTGACCCAAGTTTATTAGTCCAAAAACCACGTACTAAAAACGACCATCTAATGGACGCTAAAGTATTAAAACGTAGTTATGGCTTTTTAGGAATAGTTGAAGGTTTAATGTCTTTAGCATTTTTTTGTGCAGTTTACAATTTTAATACAAAAGACAACTTCTTCCTAGCTTCTACTATGGCATTTGGAGTTGTTATCTTTGCTCAAGTAGGAAACGCATTTGCTTGTCGTTCTAACAAACTTTACTTTTGGCAAACTATCAAAAAACCTAATAAAATATTGTACTATGGTATTATAATTGAAGTATTATTTTTTGTATTAATTACTAAATTTAGTTCTTTAAGTGATATATTCCATACTAAGGATATTAATATATCTCATTATTTATGGTTATTATTATGTCCTTTAGTTATGTTATTATTTGATACTATCTGGAAAAAAGTATTTGCATTTAAGAACCAAAAACAATCAAAAATAAACTAATACTTACAATTAAATAATTTATAAAAGACCTCTTTTTTAGAGGTCTTTTTTTGTTTATTAATATAATTATTAAGTCTCCTAAACTCATAAAACTACTTTTTTAACTATTATTGAGCGTTCTTTACGCAAAAAAAGAGTAAAATAAAAGTAAGGGAGATATTTTTTGTTACCTATAAAACTAAAAGGAAATGATAAAGGAGACAAAAAATATGCAACAACCACAAAAAGACAATAAAAATTTTATTGTACTTACAATAGCATTTACAGTATTAATGTTAGGATTAATTTTAGGTGTTTGTTGGGTTTTAAAATCTAAACAAGAACCAACAAAAGAAGAAACATTTAAAACCGCCCACACAAACTTACAAACCTGATTATATTAATAACGAAGGAACTTATACAGGAAGTCAAGGCAATCAAAATCCTTACTTGCCTTCTCAAACATTTACAACCACATCACAACCACAAACAACAAACTCTCAACCAACTCAAACCCAAACTCCAAAGGACAACCAACCAAAAAACAAAATTATGATTTTGATGGCACAAAAGATAATTACATCACCTACGAATACAACTACCAATGATTATTTTCATAATTGAAGCATTTCATAATAACCTCTTATTTATAAGAGGTTATTTCTTTTAATAATATTAATCATATATATAATAAAAAACAAGTTAATTAATTAACTTGTTTTTTATTATATCTTAATTTAACTTTATATAACGTTTTTCTTTGGGTTTAACTTCTTTTTTAGGAACACTTAATTTTAATAAACCTTGTTCCAAAGAACCTTTAATATCTTCTAAAAGAAAATCATCACCTAAATAAAAACTACGTCTCAAAAATCCTTGAAATATTTCTTTACGTATAAAATTAGCTTCTTTAATTTGATTTTTTTTAGAATTTTTAGCCTCAACTACTAAATAGCCTTCTTCCAAAGCAACTTTAACATCTTCTTTTTTAAAACCTGGTAATTCAATAGTAATAAGGTATTGATTGTCTTGTTCTTCAATATCAGTTTTCATAATATTGTTGTTGTTAGTTAAAGAATTTGTTTTAAAATCTTCAAATAAATTTTCTAATAAATCTTGATTTTGATTAATTAAACTAAATAGCATTTTTATCACTCCTTTTTTCTTCTTTCTAACTTAAAAAATGAAAAAACGATTTTCTATAATTTGTTCATTTGAACTTAAAGCGATTTTAGATGAAAATATAAATTTTTACTGTCTTTTTTGATAATCTCTTATATTTATTTTATTTTTTATAATATGTATAAAACATTTAATCCTTTAAGCTCAATTTTATTTTAACAAAAATTTTTGGCACTGTCAATACATTATTGCTATTTTTTTTACAAACTAATAAATAAATTTTAGGGTAAAATAATAATGAAGGGTGTTTTACATTTGAAATAAATCCCAAAAGAAAAAAAATACTTTTATTTATATTTTATTTAACATCGCTCATAATTAGAAAAGAGTTTTATGAAAAGAATTAATTTTTATCGTAAATTTATCTTATTTTTTAACATATCTATTCTTTTTTGGCTAAGTTTTATTCAATTACAAAATTACTCTTATACTAGTCAATTTATGAATAATTCCTTATATTTTGATAAACTACATGAAAATAACCAAACTAAAACTATTAAACAAACTATTAAAGCTTTGGAACAAGAAAAAGACATTTTAAAAGAAAACATTAAAAAAGATATTAAGGAAGAAAAAATTAAAAATAATAATCAAATACAAACCAACAAAGACCAAATTTGGCAAATACATACAAATGATAAAACTGCTTTGGGAATTATTTTTTATAGTTTCAAAATCACAAACAATAATGACAATAAAAATGAAAAAACACCATCAATTAACAATTCAGAACAAAAAATATATTTTGCTCTTACTCCTAAAAATATCATACAACCAAACAACATTATAAAATTATCAAATCCCCAAGGAGAAGAATGGGGCACTATTCAAAATCAAGTATTAACTCAATATAATATTTTTACTCCCTTATTAAAAGATTTTGATATTATCACTTTTAAATCCCACAAACAATATATAATTACTCCTTTACAAAGACAAAACAAATATCACCAAGGACAACCAATTCATTCTTTTTCTACAACTATACCACAAGCAATTGCCTTTCAACAAAGTCATATAAGTGAAGATATTGAAGTTAACAATGAATTAGATGAAATATTTATTGCTATTTCTAGTCGTTGTAATTCCAACAATAAACAAACTATGTTTTGGACTGAAAAAGGCAATTTAATTGGTTTTTTAATAACTCCTGAAATAAAAAAAGAAAAAGGAATTAAATATATTAAAGTGATTCCTTCCATAAATTTTAATAAACCTATAATAAATGACGGACCTCCAATAATAAAACTTATCAATGCAATTATCAACCCCAATAATATAAATAATATAGTAGATAAAGATACAGAAACAAAGACAAAGACAAAGGAAAAAGAACCGCCCAACAACCAAATACTAAAAGACCTCAATTTAATTACTTTATTTATCAATACTGGTTATAACCTAGGAACAGGAATAATTGTTTACAAAGAACAAATAAATAACCACACCACATATTATGCACTAACTAATCGTCATGTAATTGAAAGTTTTTATCATACATCAAATCACCAAAAACAAATAACAATCAAAAACAATCAAGGATTAAACAAGCAAGCAAAACTATATGCTTTTATTAATAACAATCGTGAATACGACGATATAGCTATCATAACTTTTACCATTCCTAACTCCGATACTACTAAAAAATTAGATGAAGTTCTTGCCAAATACATTAATTTTGATAAAGATATACAAATACCTATCCATCAAGGAGAACAAGTTTGGGTATTAGGTTGCCAAAAAGGCTTACAAACTAACCAATTCCAAAAACCAACAAAACTAAAATGGAAACAATGGTATTTTGACCTAATGCCTCACCAAAGACCTCAATTTAGACAAAATTTATTTAAAACAGGAGTTATTGCTTTTCTCAATGAAAAAGAAATTAACTCTGATATGACCCTAGATTCAGGCAATAGCGGAGGACCTCTTTTTAATGCTGAAGGAAAATTAATAGGCATAAATAGGAGTTATCATAAAATTTTGCGTATTTCTCAATCAATTAACATTAACTACATCAAACAACAATTCTATACTTTACTCAAATCCAAAAAAGAAAACATAGCAAATAACAACCCAAATAATATTGCATTCCAAACGACTAACACTAATACAAATCATATTGCAAACGAACTTAACGTCTTACAAAATGAAAAACTAAACGAACAAAAACCCTACATCCAAACAAACATCTTTTTAGAAGACCTCCATACTTATATAAAAGAACAGCCCGAACAAAAAATAATTTTTCAAAATAAAGACAACCAAGAAACTCTACTTACAATAAATTGTCATGGTTTAGAAACAATACAATTAGTTAATTTTGATACTCACAAATACAAGCAATTAGAAATTAGTTTATCAAACACTAATCAATTTAGCATCTCTTTACAAATTCAAATGTTTGATTATAACAATAAAAAAAGTTATGAAGAAACAATTCAAATCCCTAAAATTGACATAGATAAAATGTTTTTATCATTTACTAAACAAACTTTTTCTTATAACAACATTTTAGAAAGCCAAAAAAAGATTTTAGAAACTAATATCAAATTGGCAAAAACCACCTTCCAAAGCCCCACAAAACCAAATACTTTTTATAATCTTTTTGATAACAAAGAACAAATAATTAAAGAAGATATGTTAAAAACTATAGTTTTATGCCAAGATTATTACAATTCCCAAAATATCAACTTAGGAGTTATTATTGACAAAAAAACTGTAAATAATTCCGATAATACTTTTATATATACTGTCATTTTACAAAAAAATAGAACAAAACTAGACACTTCTTATCTCTTAGATGCTTTCCAAAATATTTGTAATGAAAACGTTAAAATAACTATCCAAACACCTTTTGGCTTACAAGATGAAAAAGGAAAATACAAAACCATAGCCACCCACAATAATCCTTTTAGCTACATAACTTTTGAATCTAGAACAAATTATCCTGTTTGTACCTTTGCTCCTGATAAAAAACTTTTATTAGGAGAAAAAATATATTTAATTAGTAATCATAATAACATCTCTGATAAAGCCTTAGCGCCTCATATTTTTCAAAGCCATTTAGCATTACTAGATAACCCAAACAGCCAAGCAATTACAATAGATAGTACTTTTTTAGAAAATTATTTTAACTTAGAAGAAAGCCTTTATTATAATAATTGGTTTGCCTTTGATTCTCAAGGAAATCTAATTAATATTTGCTCTCAACAAGATATTTATCATCTACACAAAAGTCAATTTCCTTTTATTACATTTCCCAAAAATAATATTTTTTCAAACAAAATACTAAACATTACTAATGCCAAAATAGCAATATTTTTAATATGGACTTTCATTTGCATTATAGTTTTTGTAATAATAGATATCAAAAGTTTTAAAGATAAATACAGTATTGTATATAAATTACAATATTTTTTGTCTTTTTAGAACTAAATAAACAAAAAAAGAGACTTAAAAAGTCTCTTTTTATCTTAATATCTTGTTTTTAGTATATTGATTTATTTTCCCACACTTCAACTTAACTTAAATTATCATCTTTCAATAAAATTTTAGTATATTGATGTTGAGTAAAGACAAAAATATCTTTAACATTTGCCATTTCTACTACATTACCATGATACATTACAGCACATCTATCAAAAAAATACTTAACTATGGATAAATCATGAGAAATAAAGACAATAGTAAGTTTTAATTTTTCTTTCAATTCATTTAAAAGATTAAGAATTTGTGCCTGAATGGAAACATCCAAAGCAGAAACAGGTTCATCAGCAATAATTAAAGTAGGTTTTACAATTAAGGCTCTAGCAATTACAATTCTTTGTTTTTGTCCTCCTGAAAATTCATGATGATAACGCGACAAATCATTTTCTTGCAATCCTACTAATTTAATCATTTCCAAAACTTGTACTTTTCTTTGATTTTTATCTTTAATTCCTTGACAAATTAAACCTTCTTCTACTAAATCTCTTACAATCATTCTTGGATTAAGAGTTTGATCAGGATCTTGAAATATCATTTGAATCTCTTTTAATTTTTGTTTATCTTTAAGATTTTGGGGATTTTTTTAAAACCTTGTTGAACTAAATATGTTTTTTTATCCACGCTACCACTAAATAAAACTGTTCCTGCAGTAGCATGAATAATACCTGCCATAATGCGTCCTAAAGTATTTTTACCTGAACCTGATTGTCCTACTAATCCAAAACATTCACCTTTATAAATAGTTAGAGAAACATCTTTTAATCCTTGAAATTTATTAGGAAAAATTTTAGAAACATTACTAACTTCCAAAATAACTTTATTGTTTTTAATTACAATATCCTCTTTTCTTTTGCAACTCCAAAATTAAATAAGGGACTTCAATTCGGGGAGCAAACTTGTTTAATAACCAACTACTTGCATAATGAGTAGCATATATTTTAAACATGGGAGGTTCTTTTTCAAAATTAATTTTTAAAGCATAAGGATTACGAGGAGCAAAAGCATCCCCCAAAATAGGAGCAGTAAGCAGATGAAGATTTCCTTGAATACTTTTTAACTTGCTGCCTTTCTTGGCAAAAACAGGCATAGATTGCAACAAAGCCCAAGTATAGGGATGTTTAATATTATAAAAAAATTCATGAGTAGTCCCATATTCAACAATCCTACCAGCATAAATAACAGCTATTCTATCAGCTACATATTTAACTACTTCTAAATCATGAGTAATAAAAATAATGGAAAACTTTTTTCTTGTTTTAATTTTTTAATCAAATCCAAAATCTTTTTTTGCACACTTACATCCAAAGATGTAGTAGGTTCATCACAAATTAAAATTTTGGCTTCATTAGCTAGAGCAATAGCAATTACAATTCTTTGACACATCCCACCTGAAAGTTGATGAGGATATTGATTGAAACGCTTCATAGGTTCGGGAATTCCTACTTCTTCCATCAATTTTAATACTTGATTTTTTAGTTGTTGATGAGTGCTTTTAGTCTTTTTTAATTGTAGGCTTTCATAGATTTGTTTACCAACTTTAATTAAAGGATTAAGACTTGAAAGAGGATTTTGAAAAATAATAGAAATCTCATTTCCTCTAATTTTATTAAATTGTTTGTCTTTCATTTGGGTTAAATCTAGGTCTTTATAAAGGATAGAACCTTTTTGTATTAAAGCATTATCAGGTAAAAGTCCCATTAAAGCTTTAGAAATAACACTTTTACCACTCCCCGATTCTCCTACTAACCCCAAAATTTCGCCTTCACCAAGAGACAAATTAATCCCTATTAGTGCATAGATTAAATGTTTTTTAACACGAAAATTAAGATTTAGATCACATATTTTAAGTATTTCTTTTTTCAAAAATAAATCCTTTATATATTTGCTTAATTTGTATAAAATATATTTTAGTTGGGGGATTGATTGTTTATTAGATGTTTTTTTGGTTGTTTATTTAGATAAAAGATATAAAGCTTCAGTATAAATTGTAGTTAAAGTAAGTAATTGATCAATTGTAAAGAATTCATCCACTTGATGAGCTAATTTTTTTAAGTCAATAAAGGCAGGTCCAAAAGGTACTAAATTAGGAGCACATTTTGCATAAGAACCACCTCCTATACACATAGGCTTAGAAGTAAAATCAAGAGTATGTTTTTGATAAACTTTTACTAATGTTTTCATTAAATCACTTTTGGGATCAACATACATCATACATAATAGGATAATGAAGCCCTTGTTTTAAAAGAAAATTATTCTCTTTAGCTGCCTTTTCTAATTGAAAAAGGATTTTTTCAAACATAATTCCTTTAGGATATCTCAAATTAAGAGCAAATGAAGTTTTATTTTTTTCTAATTTACAAACTCCAGAAAAACAAACCATATTATAAGTTTCTTCATCATAATGATCAATCCCTAATTTTTTACCATCTAAACTATCTACTAAATATTTATCATAAAAATTAACTAAATTATTGTTGATTCCTAATACTTTTAGCATTTTCATCAAATCATAAAGAGCGTTTTTTCCTTTTTCAGGAGTAGAACCATGAGTTGATTTGTCATAAACAGTTAATTTCCACAAATTAGAATATTTTTCTAAAGATGCTTTCATATCACTTTTTTTGCATATATTCATCAAATAAAGTTTTATAAACAGGATCATAAACTAAAAGTGCTTCTGCCAAATTAGGAACTACATTAGAGGCTTGCCCGCTTTGGATACTTACAATTTTGTTATCTGAAACTTCACCTTCAAAATTAAAAAATGTAAGTCCTTTTTCACAATAAACAGCAGGAAAATGACTATCAGGAACAAAACCAGATACAGGCATTTCAGGTAATTTGGTAAAATAGTGTTTCATACAACGAAATCCTGTTTCTTCATCAACACCTAAAATAAATTTAATTCTTTTTGATAAAGGCAAATTGAGTTCTTTTAATATTTTTAAAGCAAAATAAGAAGCTATCACAGGCCCTTTGTTATCTTGCGAACCTCTACCATAAATTTTATCATCCACAATTAAAGCTTAATAAGGAGGATAAGTCCAACCCGTTCCTGCAGGAACAACATCCAAATGACCAATCATACCAAACCATTCTTTTTGCTCTCCATATTCCATGTGACCTGCGTAACCTTCTAAATTAAGAGTTTTGAAACCGCTTTGGTTACCTAAATCCAGCATAAAATTAAGGGTTTGTTGGTTGCCTTCGCCAAAAGGAGCTACTTTTCTATGAGGATCAAAGGTGGTAAGTTCAGTGTTAATTCTTAATAATTTTTGAAAAGTCTCGATTAAAGGATTTTTTCTTTTTAAAACTTCTTTTTTAAAATCAACCATTATCTAACCTCTTTTATGATTGTGGATATTTTTTTATTTTAATTGTTTATTAAATTTAATTATATCAAAACTGTATCAAACATTTACAAATAAAATGCACCATTCTAACTAATTAGAAGCAGGATCAAAAGCTTCTCTAAGGTTTTTTCCCAACAAATTAAAAGAAAACATTGAATAAATTAAATAACTCATCGGAAAAATTAATAAATAAGAAAAAGACCCAATTTTATCAAAACTTTTATCAAGCAATTCACCAATACTAATAAATCCTCCAGGATATTTAATAACTCCTACAAAACTATAAACTGCCTCAGTTAAAATAAATCCTGGAATAGCAAGAGCAAAACTAGTTATCATTAGTACTATGATGTTGGGAAAAA
>NZ_BBIY01000007.1:0-11641 GCF_000744065.1 'Chrysanthemum coronarium' phytoplasma | reverse complement strand
TATTTTTCTTTTTTTGACATTTTGATTATATTGGTTTAATAAATGTTTAAAAGCTTGTTTTTGGTTCTTTTGGTTGCAATATTGGTAAATATAATTTTCTATGGCTTTGACCTTGTTAACAAAATGATGGGTATTTTGGAAACTTTGTTTCCACATAGTGATTAATTGATTATCATTATCGTTTAAAATCGCTTTTGATGGTTGTAAATAAAAATAAAGAACCCCGCTTTCTTAAAAAGGTTCGTAATAAGTTTTAAATTGTTTGGGTAAATGAGAAATAATTTGAGACAAAAGTTTTTTCTTACAACCAATCCAATTGATTTCATCTTTCTTCTCCTTATTCCATAAATAAAATAAAAAGAAAATATCAGAAAAGATGGCGATTGTAGCGTTAAATTTTAATCCTAATTCAAAATTGAAAAATAAAGCCATAATATTACTAATGATGAAAAATAAATAGGAAATGGTTAATAAAATAGGATATCTTTTTTTCATTTTGTCTCCTTTATTTTTTTATTTCTTTTGGCGCCCTTACCAATAATTGTGTGTTTTTTTCAAATAAAAAACCCCTTTTCAAAAGGGGTTAAATGATTAAGTTTATTTGATTATTATTGAGTTCTATGAATTGATTGTTTTAAAAAGGTAAAGTTTCTTGAGGTTTATTATCTAAAAAGATCACGTTTTGAAGAATAACTTTAGTGTTAATTTTAGTTTGACCTTCATTATTCGTATATTTTTGAATGGATAAAATCCCTTCAAGATAAATTTTCGAACCTTTATGTAAATGTTTCTTCATATTTTCGGCTTGTTTTCGAAAAGCGACACAAGGGATGAATTGGGTTATCTCTTTGTTATTAACTGCTAATTGAAAATCGATTTTAGGGATTTGTTCGTTGTTTGAATTTATATATTGTTTTTCTAAATCATGACTGAGACGGCCGATTAATTGAACTTTGTTTAACATAATTTTATTTTTCTTTCTTTTTGATATATTTTTTTAATTTTTTCATTATTAAAACTTTTGAAAACAAATGTATTGGACGATTATCTAATTTGTTGATGTTGGAAACGTTTATTACTGTTGTTTCAAAAGTTTTATGTTTGGTTTTGATATAAAAAAAGATTACTTTGAAAGTAATCTGGTTTTTTTTATTGTTTCAAATAACTAGTTTAACGTCATTACGGACGAGAAAGGTTAATGTTTTTTTAATTTCTTGATAGCGATGTTTTTAATATTTTCTACTTGTTTTAAAGATAAATTAAGTTTTTCAGCGATTTCGGCGTTGGTATAACATCTTTGATAATCTTCGTTGATATTCCCTAAAGGAACGCCAAAACTTAAATGGATAATTTTGAATTTGGTTTCGCTTAATTTAGCTTTCATTTTTTTTAAAAATTTTTCATGCTTAACTTGTTTTAACCATAATTGATGAGGGTTTAGTTTATTTATTTGATATGGTTCATAAAATTCTTCTCGAAAAGAAAGGTTATCAGTTTTATGATTTTTTTGTGGGATTGAAGGAGAATGGCTTTTTCTTATTATTTCTCTTATTTCCGATTTGATGGTTGGTGTAGCGTAAGCCATAAAGTCATATCCTAAATCTTGGTAATGATTGAGGGCTTTGATTAATCCTAAAATGCCTTCTTGATATAAATCTTTTTTAGTTAAAACTCGAGGATAATATTTAAATTGATAAACTAGTTTTTTTACCAAAGGCAAATGAAGTTCGATTAATTGATTACGAATTTCTAAATTCTGTTTATTTTTTAAAAAATCTTTAAATAATTCTTGTCTTAACATTTAATTCCTTTCTAAAAAAGTTTTTAGAAAAGATAGGGAATTATTTTTTTAGTCTTGAAAGAAAAAAAGACTAACTGAATAGTTAGTCTTAAAGATTTTTTAAAAAGCAAAAAGTGTCTAAAGTTTTGGAACAGGGCAATCAGATCTGATTTGTTTACGGTAAGGTTCATAGATATCAACCCAACCATAACTTTTATTTTTGTGTTCTAAAGATTGTCTTTTTAAACAAGGAGCTTCGTTATCACGATGATTTTTTCCTTCTTCGCTTAGATCTGTTTGTAAAAAAGTAGGTAATTGAAAATTGTTAGGATCAGATGGGTTTGTGGAATTATTTGTTTGAACATTATCAGAAAAAGGAAAAGCAGATATGGGTGTGTTTCTTTCAATAGGACGAAAAGTAGGAGCAACATGTGTAGATGCACAAAACATGTTAGGTCTTGCATTAGGATTTGCAGTACCTAAATAATCATAAGAATTAAATACTCCTTGCATTTTAGTCTGCATTTCATATTGCAGTTGTTCCATTTCTTCTTGTATCATTTCTGGAGTAAATAATATATTTGGCAATGATTGCACTTGATTTAATTTTTTTCTTTGCCAAAGAGCTTGGGCTCTTTTGTTAAATTCTCGTTGGGTGTTTTCTATTTTGGATGCAGTTTCTTGGAGTGTGCGATTAGTATCCATTAAATGTTGGTAATTGCATCTTTGAAAATCCATATCTTGCATTATTTGAAGATCATGTTCTATTTTGTTTCTATTTTGAATAGGTTTTTCATAAAGTTGAGAGTTGTTTTTAAAATCTTGTATAAATGTGTTTAATGCTAAAATTTGTGATGCATTATATAAAACTTTTTTATTCACAATAGCATGTTTAATATTTGTTATATAAGTTTGCATGGAAACATATAAAAGATAATTATTGTAGAATTGTTCTTCACTTAAAGGAGTGCCATTTGGAACAGCTAACTGTTGGACAAAATGGTTAATATTGGATAAGTAAGATAAAATTTCATTTTGAATAAATTTTTCAATATCTTTTTGAATTTCATCTTCTTTTTTTAACTTATCCATTGTTTTTTTTAAGACTTCTTGTGGAAATTTATTAGAAGCAAAATCTGGTAATGTTAATAAATTATCAATTTTTTCTTGAAATATTTCTAAAGGTGTTTTAGACTCCAATGATGAATCTAGAACTTCTTTTAATTTTCTTATTCTTGTATCTTTTTCTGTTTCGTTGGATTTTATATCAAGACTTTTGTATATCTCTTTTAGTACTTTTTTAAATTTTTCTTTTTGTCTAGTTAAAAAATTTTGTCTACTTTCTTCTAATTTAGAATTAATTTGGGTTTCAATTTCTGGATTATATTTTTCAGACTTATATTCTGTGGAATCCCAAATATTTTCAATTTCTTTTATTACATTAAAAGCTTCTTTTTTAAAAGTTAATAAAGGTTTAAAAGAATCTTTCAATTCTTTAATTTGTTTCGCTTTATTATTTATTGTGCCTGATTTTTCCAATTTATATTGTTTATTCCACAACTTAGAAAGTTTTTTTATTTTATTTAATGATTTAATATATATTTGAATTTCTTGATGTTTTTTATAACCTAATATATTGTCTTCTAACATTAAAGTTTGTTTTTCAATAATATCTTGAATGATACTTTGAGTTTCTTCTATATTAGGAATTAAAGCCATATCTTTATGTACATCCAACAATGCTCTTGTTTGAAAAATATTTGATAAGAATTCTTTTATATGATTTTGTTCTTGGAATTCAGGCAATTTTTCTTCTTTAATATATTCAATATTGGCTTTAGTTAGAGTTTTAATATCACAAAAATATCCTGGTTTTTCTGGATTTATATCTTGATTTGTGGTTTTTGTTTGTTCTTGTGAATTTGTTTCATCTTGTTTTGATAGGCGAGATATACCAATAAATTCTTGAATTTTTTTAAATAAATCATCAGTTTGTTTTTGAATTTTTTACTCATTTTGTTGTATTTGTTCTTTTATTAATGTTTTATCTTCTTCTAATTGTTCGATATCATTATTATTTTTTACAACAAATTTTTGTATGAGTTCTGTATATTTATAAATAAATCCAGGTATTGTCATTACTTGTGGTTTTTGTGATTTATTAGTTTGTTTGTCTTCAGGTTTTTCAACGTTAGTATAATTGTCAGAAGTATCGGAAGAATCAGAAGTAACCAGAATTATCGGAAATTAAAGGGGACTTCTCATTTTCAACATTAGTATCATTCGGAGGAGTTGGTTGGTTTTGAGAAGTTTCACTAGTTGGATTATCCAAATTATCTTTATTATCTGTATTCTCTGCAGAAGTTTCAAAATCTTGAGCATTCCCCAATCCAATAAATTTAGTTATAGTTTTTTTAATAGTTTTTTTATTGTCTTCTGCTAATTGGTCTATTGCTTTAAGTTTTTTAATTACTTCTTCTTGAATAGGAGCAAAAAACGCTTGCAATTCACTTTCTAATTGTCTTTCCAGCATTTCAAAATTTGGATCTAAAACTAATTGTCTTTGTAATTTTTTTAATTCTTGTTCTTTTTTAGCAGTGGGCGCTAAAAGTTATTGTAAATCTTTTTCCAATTTATATTGCTCTTGAACTTTTTCAAAAAGAGGAATAAATGTATCAAATAATGTATTCATATAATCAGCATAAAGTTCTGCTTGTTCTTCATAAAAAATACGATAATTTTCTTTATTTTTACGATATTCATTAAAGTCCAAATCAATAGTTTTTTTAAATCTGGTAAGCGCATTGCTAAATATTGTTCTTGAATTTCATTTAATGCATTAACAAAATTAATTTTTTTATCTTGAGTAATACATTCTTTTGTTTGTAAGTTTTTAAGATCTTCTTGCAAAGGAAACAAAATTTGATTAAAATGCTTATATTTTTGAATTTGGGCATATTGTTAAGTTTGATAAGTTAAATCTTGTTTATGGTCTAAAAACCATTTATGATAATAAATTGGTTTCATTAAATTTTTACAACAAGACATAAAAGCTTCTAAAAAAATTCTATTAACATAGGCATTATGACTTTCTTTCAAAAAATCTTGTCTTGAAATATAAGTGTTTTCTTCCATATAATCAAGAATTAATTCATCTTTAGTAATATTATCGTTAATAACAACAATTTTATTATTATTTTGATCAATATGATTTAATTGCACTTCATCAAATATGTTTGAATATTTTGTTTGGTTTTGTTCTGCTTGGCTCAATAATACTTGGATTTTAGTTTCTGTATCTTGGTAATTTTTTAAATCTATTTCTTTTAAATCTTTTTGTTTGTCTTCTATGTCTTTATAGAATTGTTTATTTTGATTCAAACAATTTTTTAGGAAAACATCAAATTCTGATTTAAAAGATTCCAAAGTAGAAGTATCTTGTTCTAAATTGAGTTGTTCAATAAATTTATTAATTTCTTGATATTGTTGTTCTAAAGGAATCAAAACTCTATCGTATTCAAATAAAATTTCTGATTGGGCTTCATCAATTCCTTGAGTCAAAAGATTAATCATTTCTATTTCACTTCTTAAAGGAATGACTTGAGGTGGTTCTAAATCAGAAGTATATTGAGTTTGGATTTCTTGCAATCTTTTATTTAAAACATTTTTAACAATTTTTAAATATTGTTCTAATTGGCTTTTATTTTTACTTTTAGTTGCTAAATATTTATTAATTTTTTCTTGCAACAAACCTGATAATTTGTTTCTTAAAGATTTAATTTCTTGTTCTAACAAAGAAAGTTGTAAAGGCTCATTAGTGGTGGTGGCATCTTGATTTTCATTAGACACTTGACTAGCATCAGTTGGCAATTCAGGCGGTTTTTTTCGTTTTCTTGACTTGTATTAGTGTTTGCTTGATTTGGTTGTGCTTCTGGGTTTGGTGATGGTGTTGATGATTGTTCTTGAGCACTTGGATTTAATGTTGATGGTTGTGTTCCTGGAAGAGATACAGACGAAACAGAACTCGTTTCACCTTGACTATTCTCAGATGCTGAATCATCTAGTAATTGAGGAGGATCACTTTGTGGAGTTAAATTTGATTTTAAATAACTGCTTTTAATAATGAAATTTCTTAAATAATAAACTTTTTTAATTTGATCAAAACGATTTTCAATTTTCATTGCTGTTATTTCAATATTATTTTCTAAATTTTGAAATTTTTCATGCAAAGCTTTTTCTATTTGTTCTAAAAGATTTTTTTTAATTTTATTAATAGAAACTTGAGGATTACAAAAATCTTTTTCATCAATTTGAAGACAACAATCCGGAGATACATCTTTTATTTCTAAATCATTTAATTTAGTATTATGATGTGCTACATTTGTTTCTTTTTGTAATAAGTTTTGTAATTCATCTATGCTGGGTTTTAAGTCTTTATCTTTTTGCCACAAATAATTAAGGCGTCTTTGGCTTTCACAAAATCATTATTATTAGAATTATTATCTGATGCTATATTTTGTAAAAATTCTTGAGCCATCTTATCTAAAGGAAAAAGCAATTGTAAAAAAATATTTTTTTGTTCAGTTAAAAATTGAGTATTTTGAATATTAGGGAAATCTTTATATAAATTAGTGCGAAACTCAATATATTTTTCAGTTTTTTCTTTTGTGTTTTCTGTTTCTTCGGTGTCTTCAGTGTTCCCCAAAGAAAAAAGGGATTGCAAAGATGTATTAAATTGTAATTTAGAAGCATCAACAATTCCCACATCTTTGGTTCTCAAAGAATCATTAATATTAATCTCTATAAACTCTGCTAAATGTTGCTAAACGTTTATTAGTTGTATTTTCTTGTAAATTTTGAATTTCTTGTTGTTTATAAGAATTATTATTTCTATTTTTGGCGTTTTGTGATAGTTATTCAGATTTTTGAATAGCTTCTTGAGATATATTTTGAGTTGCTCCAAATTCAACTACATTTATTGGTTCTTTGTTATCAGCTTTTACAACATTTATTTGTAAATAACTCAAAAGTAAATACAAACTTACACAAATAAATCCAACAATAAACCTATAATTTATTTTACGGTTAAAGGACTTTTTTAAAGACATAGTCTCCTCCTTTCTTTTAGAATTTTTGATATAAAAAGAAATATGATATCACAAATTAATAATTATTTTCTTAATAATTTAAAAGCAATTAAATATTCAATAAATATTTTTTTAGTATTAATATAATGGTAAATCATTATCAAAATATTCTGTAAAAGCATCATTTAGATTTTGTACTGAAATGGAAGGATGTTTTAATTCTATATTTTGTTTTTTACATGTATCATAAGTATATTGCATAGCAGTTAATTTATTTAATTGTTCTTGTAATTTTTGGATTTTAGCTTTGTCTTGTTCAACTTCTGGTTTAGCTTTTTGAGTTTCTTTTAAAAAACATTGAGTAAGAATTTTTTGTTCTTCTTTTTTAGTTTTTTTGCATTCCACCAATTATAACCATGTAAAAATAAACTTAATGCTAATAAAACACTAATAACAATGGAAAATGCATGTTTTTTTAAAAATGATTTGTAATTCATAAAATTACTACCTCTTTATCTATTGTTTTGGTTATTTTTTATTTAATATTTATATATTTATGTTAAATGTTTTGATTATTTGAAATTATAAAGGTTTAGAATATTTTTTTCCTTTAAATATCTATAATGTTTCAGTAATTTATCTGTCATAGGCCAACATCTTTCTAAAACATTAGATATAAAAGTTTTGGCATTATCTTTATTCCAATTAGCTAAATTAATATTATATGAATATTTCCAAGGATAATTTGTATAAAATCCTTTTAAATCACAAGGTTTAGTGTTTGCAATCATCAAATAAGAAATCAATGAAGGAATTGAAATATCTTTGGGGTCTTTTAAAGATGGTGCATATCCATAATAATAAGAATCTTTTACTATTTCGTCTCTAAATTCTTCAAATTGTGATTTAGTAAATGAAAATCTATCTAATAAATCATTAGCTTTTTTGGTTTTGTCATTTTCATAACTACCCCAGTTTATACCTTTTAATTCACTTAATTCAGATGCTGCATTATAATATTTACTTAATTCAGATTTTGGATCAAAAAAATGAGAATATAAAGCATCATAAGGCAAGTTGTTTTTATCTTGGTTTAATTGAGATAAAATCATTTCTTTGAATTTAGTATCAACAGCTTCAAAACTGTTATATATTTTTTTATTTTTTCTTTTTTTTGTTTTTCTACATCAGAAGTATTTTTTTCTATTTTAACCAAATAATCAAGATCTAATAATTCAGTTTTAATTGTACTAATAGCTGTATTTAGTGCTTTTTGTTTGTCTGGGTCCACATTTAATTTATCTATTTCTAATGTTAATTGTCCATTTAATTGTTTTATTTTTTCTTTATAAGTATTATCATTATTTTTACAATTATTAAATTCAATTAAAAGTTTTGTTTTTTTGTTCTTTTTCTTGTTGTTCTTTTTTAGTTGTTGAAGTTTTATTTGTAAGGTTGCTTTCAAATGCTTCTAACTTGTTTTGTGCAGGCATTAATTTGTTTTCTTTATAATTTAATAAATTACTACATTCTTTTTTAAGTTCTTGAAACAATTTATATTGTTTATATAATTTGTGATATAAATAATTTTTATCTAAGTCTTGTTCATAAACATAAAGTTCATTCGTTTGATTAATTTGTAAAACATGAAAATTTTCTATAAAATATTGATTAAAGGTATTTTCATCATAAAAAACATTACAAAATGCTTCTAGTTTATCTGGTTTGTTAGTTTCAAAAGTTTTTTTAATGATATCTTCTTTACCTTTAAAATTGTCTCTAAATTCTTCTTTAACTTGATTTTTCCAAACACCTTGCCAAACTGTTCCTTTGGGACTCAAAACACTTTTATAATCAGAATTAAGAGATTCCAAAATATCACAATAAATATTTTTTTCAAATGTTTGCAAATCTTGAATTTAAAGTTTTTTTCATCATTTCCATAAGAATATACAACATTATAACTATTAGCTAAAACACTATCATAACTAAATTCAGAAGGTTTCTTTTTATCTAATTTATCCCAAGTATTTTTAGTTTCTTTTTCTAAAATAAAAATAAATTTTAAAAGATCCATAAGTGATTTAGGTTTATCATAAAATTC
Organism: 'Chrysanthemum coronarium' phytoplasma; assembly: GCF_000744065.1. Classification (NCBI taxonomy): domain Bacteria; kingdom Bacillati; phylum Mycoplasmatota; class Mollicutes; order Acholeplasmatales; family Acholeplasmataceae; genus Candidatus Phytoplasma; species 'Chrysanthemum coronarium' phytoplasma. Next base: position 2,670 of record NZ_BBIY01000007.1, on the reverse strand, counting down.
AATTTGGTTTAACAACAATTATAATTGATTACAATATTGTTTTAAAGGAATAGTTTGTTCTTTAAATGCTTGTAGTTCTTTTTTTATTTGTTGTAAATGTTTTTGAACTTCTTGTTTATAAAACTTTAATTTTTGTTTAGCAATATAAAAAAATCTATATTCAAATTTCTTACGCAACATTATTATATTATTAATTATTCTTTCTTGAATAGCTTTGAATTCTTCTACCAAAGAATTAATTTTATTAATAAATCCTTGACATTCCGAATTATGTTTAGAATAATTATTTTTAAAAGTTTTGATTGTTTCTACAAAATTATCTTGGGCACTTGATAATGTTTTAGGATCAAAATAATATGTTTGGGAGCAACTTTCAAGAACACTCTTTAACTTATTGAATTGACTATCTATTGATGACATATTGTCATAATTATTTCCATTTAACAAGGAATCTAAAACTTCGAAACCCCATTCTTTATTGGATAATTTGCTTTCTGATTCTTTTTTATTTTTCTTATATTGCTCATGTTGTTTACGTTCTTCATCTGTTAGTTCATCATTATTTTCATGAGTACTAATAGATTTTCCGATTAAATCTCTTATTTCAGATTTTAGTGTCTTTTGTTCTTCTTGTACTAATTCTTTAAAACTGTTAGGAATATTTTGCAAATATGTATCCTTTTTAATGTCTTCATATTTCGTTTGTTTTAAATATGTATCATGGTTAATATTATAAAAAATATCAGGTATTTCTTTAAATCTTAAATTATGTATTTCTTATGTTAAATCTTGTGGTAATCCTTTGGTTTTTTTGGGATTAGTTTTTTTGGGAAAAAGTTTATCCAACAATCTAAAATACCAAAAACCAAATACCACAACAGCAATAAACAAGACACTTAATAAAACAGTTTTATGTTTAGCTAAAAAATCTTTATAAGGATTTAAAGGCGGAACTGGATTTTGCATATGTTTTAACAAATCTCCTTTTTGGAATTTTTAATAAATATTTAATATTGGTAAAATTATTATTAATTTGCAATTATAGTTAAAAAGGAAACTGTTATTATCTTTTATATTCTTTTATATTTGCAAATATATTAGAACTTCTCAAAACTTTGAGAACCATTAAATAACCAAACCCAAAACTCAATAATTAAATTAACAAACATTTTAGTTTTAAGCATCATCTTTTAGCTCTTTTATTTTAAAAATTATATTTAATCAAATTATAAACAAAATAAAGGCAAAAAGTAAAAAAAATAATACAGACAAAAAATAAGTGGTATTAATAATAAACAATTACATCACAAAGATAAAACAATAAAATAAATATCTTTAAGACATTACATCCATATTTTGAAACGCTCCAATAATTCGCCCCCAGTAAAGAATGAATAATTTTAGTCTGTTTATCTTATTCTTTTTAATTTTAGATATTTTTCATTTAGTTGTTAATTTAATTATAAATAAATGTTTGGATAACTACTTTCTTAATTTAGATATAATTCATTGAAACATTTAAAATAGCAATTTAAAAAATTACCATTAACTAAATTATAACTCAAAAAAAAAAAAAAACGATAAAATTTGCTCACTAATCCTTATATTCTGAGATTTTTCCTTGCAATTTTATAAATAAAAAAAGAGACTTTAAAAAAGCCTCTTTTTGGGATTTAGATTTATTTTGGCAAAATACTTTAATTATTCAATAATTTTAATTCTAAGTTGATAACAAAAACAAAAATAAATCGATAAAATTAACAAAAAAATAAATTAAAATTATTTATCCAATTCTTAATTTAGCAACCAACATATGATTATCTTTAATAATTCTTTCTATATCTATTTGTTGTAAAAATTTCTTTTGGTCTATTTCTTGGGCAATAATATCTAATAAATCTTTATTATTTGCAACAATATTATAAGCTTGTTGAAATAATTTATTCAAATCTACTTTATTTAATTGATTATTTTCCATTAAAAGTTTTTCTATAAATTGAAAATCATCTTCAATTCCTGAAAATATTTTTTCTTTTGGAATTTTGCCTTGATTAGCTAAATACTGTTGCGCAGCTGCACCTCCAAAAGCTTGTAAAACTAATCTTTGCCAACCTTGATTTAATTTTGGATGCCTAACAACTGTTTGTCCAAAAAAAAACATCGAATCAGCGTTCAAATCCGTAGTTGTTTCTTGAATATAAATTTTGGCAACCGAACATAATGCAAAAGGAAATTGCAAAACTATTAAGGCATGTCCTGCTTCATGATAAGCTGTTAGTTGACTAGGAGTAAGGGGTGTTGGTGTTTGCATCATAGAAAAATGCAAAATATTAGAAAAATCAGGTTTTAGGATTTGTCCATTAGCACACCAAATTTCTTTAATAGTTTGTATATTGTCTTGTGTTGGCATATAATATTTAAAAATAGATCCACTTGGTAAAATCACTTGTGTAAGCAAACAAGAGTCTAAAAAACCTTCAATAATTATGCCATTTGGTTGGATTTCTCTTAAAAATTTTTTTTCTTCTTGGAAAATAGAACAATTAAACTTTTTATTTTGGTGCTCTTTGGCTTGTATGGCAATTTGCATCACTTTATTATCGCGGTGTTCTTTGCCTTCTTTCATTAACTGAGTTTCCAAAAGTTCAGGCATTAAAGGAATATATTTTT
>NZ_BBIY01000008.1:0-2316 GCF_000744065.1 'Chrysanthemum coronarium' phytoplasma | reverse complement strand
AGTTTGTTGTTGATTTTTTAGTTCGGTTAATTGTTGTTGTTTTTGAGTTTTCGTGTTTGGGGGTAATTGTGGGTTATTAGTTAATTCATTTTGCAGAGTTTTAATTTTAGTAATAATGTCGGTTAAAGTTTTAACATTTTCATCAATTTGGGTTTTTAAGGTTTGATCTTTTTGTTGTAATTCTTTGATTTTGGCTTGTTCTAATTTGATTTGGTGGTCGATCTCTTGTGGTTGTGTTGATGAAGGTTGTTTAGTTAATGATGGAGTTTTAGTTGTTGAGTGAGAATGAGTGATACCAAAGATTAATAAAATCAAGAAACCTAAACTTAATAATCCGATCAAACTCAGATAATTTTTTTTATTTAATTTCATGAATAACCTCCTTTCTTAGGTTTTTGAAAGAAAATAATTTGGTTATTTTAAAATTAAAGTTTTCGCTTGGTCTTTAATGGTTTTAGAAAGTTTGAAAGTGACTACGGTTTTGGCAGGAATTTTTAGTTTTTTCTTTGTTTTAGGGTTTCTACCGATGTAGGCTTTTCTTGGTTTTAATTTGAATTTGCCAATTTTAGAGGATAAAGACACTTCTTCATTTGATATGATTGCTTTAATTAGAGTATTCTCAAATGAGTTATAAAATTCTTCTGTTTTTGAAATTGAGGTTTTATTTACCTCAGCTATTTTTTTAATTAGTTCTTTTTTATTCATGTTTATTTTTCTCCTTAGTTTATGAATTTATTTTTTTTAAAAAGATAAATTTTCTTGTGGTTTATTATCTAAAAAGATCACGTTTTGAAGAATAACTTTAGTGTTAGTTTTAATTTGACCTTCATTATTCGTATATTTTTGGATGGATAATATCCCTTCAAGATAAATTTTCGAACCTTTATGTAAATATTTCTTCATGTTTTCGGCTTGTTTTCGAAAAGCGACACAGGGGATGAATTGGGTTATCTCTTTAAGGTTAACCGCTAATTGAAAATCAATTTTAGGGATTTGTTCGTTATTACTGTTAATGTATTGTTTTTCTAAATCATGGCTTAGACGACCGATTAATTGAACTTTATTTAACATATTTTATTTTTCCTTTTTTTTGATATATTTTTTTAATTTTTTCATTATTAAAACTTTTGAAAACAAATGTATTGGACGATTATCTAATTTGTTGATGTTGGAATCATTTATCACTGTTGTTTCAAAAGTTTTATGTTTGGTTTTGATATAAAAAAAAGATTACTTTGAAAGTAATCTGGTTTTTTTTATTGTTTCAAATAACTAGTTTAACGTCATTACGGACGAGAAAGGTTAACGTTTTTTTAATTTTTTGATAGCAATGTTTTTAATATTTTCTATTTGTTTTAAAGATAAATTGAGTTTTTCAGCGATTTCAGCGTTGGTATAACAAATTTGATAATCTTCGTTGATATTCCCTAAAGGAACACCAAAACTTAAATGGATAATTTTGAATTCGGTTTCGCTTAATTTAGCTTTCATTTTTTTTAAAAAGATTTCGTGATTAACTTGTTTTAACCATAATTGATGAGGATTTAGTTTATTTATTTGATGTGGTTCACAAAAATCTTCTTGAAAAGAAAGATTATCCTTTTTATGATTTTTTTGTGGGATTGAGGGAGAATGGCTTTTTCTTATTATTTCTCTTATTTCCGATTTGATGGTTGGAGTAGCATAAGCGATAAAGTCATAACCTAAATCTTGGTAATGATTGAGGGCTTTGATTAATCCTAAAACCCCTTCTTGGTATAAATCCTCTTTTTGAAGGACACGCGGATAATATTTAAATTGCTTAACTAATTTATTTACTAATGGCAAATGTAAATCGATTAATTGATTTCGTATTTCTAAATTCTTTTTGTTTTTTAAAAAATCTTTAAATAATTCTTCTCTTAACATTTAATCCCTTTCTAAAAACGTTTTTAGAAAAGATAAGAAATTATTTTTTTAGTCTTAGAAAAGAAAAAAAAGACTAACTTAATAGTTAATCTTAAAGAATTTTTAAAAAGTAAAAAGTGTCTAAAGTTTTGGAACACCTCAAAGCCTTTGAAGGTTTCTGATAAACGGTAATATTCTTCTTGAATTTTTTGTTTTGCTTGGTTATCAGTTTCAAAAAATTCAGGATGACAAGAAGCCATTTGATTTAAAGTTAATAAGGTTTTATCGGAGGAATGAGGTATAAAGGACATAAATTTTCTTAATTTATCAAAGATTTCTTGGTAGTATAGATTCTTATGATAAGGATCTTTGTTTTCAAAAGAAGGACTAATAATTTTTAAGAGTTGTTGGAACAGTTTTTCTTGAATA
>NZ_BBIY01000009.1:0-21332 GCF_000744065.1 'Chrysanthemum coronarium' phytoplasma | reverse complement strand
GGGTTAAACATCATCTATTATCTAAAAGAAGATTTAAAATACATTCAATCTTTTTTAATAAAAGATAAACAAGGTTATCGGGTGAAAAAACTACATCCTATGTATAAATATTTAATAAAAAAAGAAAACTAACAACTTTATAACACTTTACTAACAGTTTTATGACACTTTACTAACAGTTTTATAACACTTTACTAACGGTTTTATAACAGTTTGACTTTGAAAATAATCTATATAAACATTAACTCATTTAAGGAGTGATATTTGATATTTTATATCGATAATGATAATGATACTCGATATTTGATATTATCGAATTATCATTTTTCATATCATTATTATTTATCGATATCATAAAAACCTCTTTTTGAGGTAATTTTATTTTTTAATTTATTTCAATCATTAAATCAACTTTAATTTTTAAATTAATTGCCTTTCCAAGTATTACTATATGTATTATTAAAAAACAAAAGATGAACGCGCTGAAGCGCTTATTAATCAAATAAAAAATCTTTTAGAGTTATAATAGTTTATATATTTAAAATAATTTATAAAGATAATTGGTGTTAAGATGCAAAAATTAAAACAAAAAATTAAATTATTACAAAAAATTATTAAAAAAATTAAAAAAATTGATAAAAAGATTGTTTTTCATTTAGTCAACCAATTCAATCAAACTCTTAATTTAACCACCATTTTAAAAACAATTCAAATTAAAAGAAGCACTTATTATTATTGGTTAAAAGTGAAAGCTAAACTAAAAGAAAAAGAAGAAAAATACCTGTTACAACAAAAAAGAATTAAAGCTTTATGTCTCCATTATCAATATTTTTATGGTCATCGAAAAATCACTGATTTATACCAAAAAACCTTTAACGAATTCATCACCAAGAAAAAAGTTTATCTCATCATGAAAAAAAACGAAATTAGTTGTCGTTTAAGAATCAAAAAAAATTTTACTTACCGTAATTTAAAAAATAATCTCCAAATAATTCCTAATTTAATCAATCAAGATTTTATGGCTACCAAACCCCTCCAAAAACTCTTTACTGACATCACTTATTTTAAAACTAATCAAGGTTTTCTCTATTTTTCTTGTATTATCGACTCTTTTAACAATCAAATCATCGCTTTTCATACTTCAAACCAACAAAATAAAGATTTAGTTTTAAATACTATTAAAAAACTTCCAAAAATTATTAATCCTTGTATCATTCACTCCGATCAAGGAAAAGTTTATCAATCGCTCAAAATTCAAAAAACTTTAACGAAAAAAGGTTTTTTAATCAGCATGTCAAGAAAAGCCGCCCCTCGTGATAACGCGGTCATTGAGAACTTTTTCGGCCAAATGAAAACGATCTTACAACATCAAAATCCATTTTTATTTCAAAAATCTCCTGATAAAATGAAAAAATTAATCAATCATTTTCCGAAATTTTGGAATACTAAGTGGATTTTAAGTAAATTAAACCATTCAACTCCATCTCAATATATTCAAAATCTAAGATAAATTTTTAGTTGAATTAATATAAAATAATATAACCTTGAAAAAGGTTACTTTAGTGCGCTTTTTTATCCCATCAAATGATGACTTTTAAAGAAAATGAGCTTTTTGTTTATTTTGTTGACGAGTTTTTAACTTTTTTTACCTAACTATATAGTGAGTAAGCAAAAATATTAAAAAAAATATCTTTTGAAATTAACGAATTATGAAAAAAAGTTTACACACTTTTAATGTTAAAAAATATTTCTTTAATTTGAAAAGATAGGAAGTTATCAATTAATTTTTAGGCTTAAAGAGCAATTTTAAAATAAAAAGTTGTATGAAAAAATGGAACAGCTCAATGGGTACAACAAGGCCTTCATATCGAAGCTCTAGAAGAAACCATTAAAGCTTTAGAAAACGTCTCTAGTAAATATCTCGAAGAAAACGCCGAACTCCGTCATGAAATCAATAAACTTAAAGAACAAATCAAAGACGAACAAAAAGCCCATGAAGTAACTAAAATAACCTTAGAAGATAATAAAAATAAATTAACCAAAAAAACAAAAAAATTTGACGAACTTGATGAAAATTTTAAAAATCAAAAAATTAACCTTATCGCCGCAATTCAACCTTTAAAAGCTTGTATTAAAGAAGATGTAAGACAAAGAATTAATAGCGCAAAGGAAAAAGTCAATAAAGTAACTTCTTAGTTCAAAAAATGGTTTTAATTAAAATTCAAAAGTCAAATGTGTTAAAATGTTGGTATGTTATAAATTACCCGAAAGGAACTAATCATGTTTAATATTAAAAAAATCATTAAATGGTTTTTTATTATTTTAGGGATACTTCTTTTTTTATTTATTGGTTTTATTGTTTTAACCGAAATGGGAATCATTAAATTACCAGAATTACCAAAAAAAGAAATTCCCAGCATAAAAGAAACCGTATTCGAAAATATCGAAGAATGGGATTACGTTAATAGTGGACTTAAAATGATTAAAGCCAAGTATACCTTTGATGGACTTAATGGCATTGGCTATTATCAACAACAACTCGCTAACAAAGATAACATCAATTTTTATGAATTAGGAACCATAAAAGACCGCCTTGAAACCCAAAAAGAACCCCCTAACTTAGTTTGTTACATCAAAGATCGTCATCCTTTCGACCGTTGGAATAACAGAGGGTTAACTTATGAGGAAACCTCCGTGAATGGATTCGAACATGCTCAATTTGATATGAAAGATGACAGTCATTTGTATTCAAATATCAATTTCGAAGAACAATTTAAAAAAGACTCAGGCGGTAACTGTTTAATCCTTAAATATAAAGGCCCAAAAGACTTGATAGAAAAAGACAAAGACTATTACCTTGGCCGCGCTCGCGTCGATGATTCCAATTTCAAATTAACCGATTTCCATCTCCACTTCAACCCAAAAAGAAAAACTTTATCTCTTTACCAAAATAAACATAATAACGATAAAGTCAAGGAAGCCGAAAATAATAAAAGAACCAGCGATGACTGGTGATAAAAATTTTAACAACTTACAATATGTTAAAATTAAAGGAATCAAAATCAAAGGAGATTTAATTAATGTTTAAATTAAAAAAACATTTACTATTATTTAATATTATTTTATTTATTATTTTAGGATTATTTTTAATAAATAATAGTAATCAAGTGAGGGCTATGGAAGGTTTATTTCATGAAGAAATTCAAGAAATTACAGAGACAGAGTCAGAAGAAAATGAAGAAATAACACATAATATAAGTAAAACAAATATTATAAGTAAAGAAAAATTTGTGTCTTTACATGAAATAGGGCATGCTGTAGTTGCTTTTGAATTAAGTCAAAGACATAGAGAATATCCAAATCTCATAAAACTTAAAGGAATAGAATTAAAACAGGATGATGAAACAATTGATGGTAGCACCGATTTTTCTTTTGATAGAGACAATTTGTTTGGACATTTATTTGCATTATCTGTTTATTATGGCGGGTTAGAAGCGGAAAAAACTATCAAAACACCTATAGAAGAAATTAAAAATAGAGGTCAACATGATGAACAAGATATCGAAAAAACAGCTCAATATATCACAGAAAGAGGATGGTTTTTAGGAGATTTTTATTTATCAACAGATTCTTTAGAAATAAGAAAAAATAAAATAAAAAATATTGCTCAAACAAAAACACAAGAAATAATTCAACAATATCAAGAATTTTTATCTCCTCTTGCTGATGAATTATTACAAAGAGAAGTTATTGGAATTGAAGAATTTCAAAAATTACTAAAAGAATTAATTATTCAAAGAAAACCTTCTCAAAAACCAGAACAACTAGAAACAATTGAAAAATCAAATTATAATCATAAAAAAACTAAATGTGATTGTGTTATTTTATAAAAAATAGCTAACAAAAAAATAAATTGAATATAACATTATGTATCATAAATATTATTTCTAGTTTCAAAAATGAAAATTGAAAAGTTTATTTTTATTACACATTTAACAATTCAAAAACAATAAAAGGAGATTTAATTAATGTTTAAATTACAAAATCAATTTAAAATAATAAGAGTTTTTTTGTTTACTTTTTTGGGATTTTTGATTATTAATAATAATCAAGTGATGGCAATGGGTAATAAAAACAGTAATAATAATAGTGAAATTTCTAATGATAAAGAGTACGCCTTATATATACAAGCAGAAATTGCAATAAAAAGCGAATTAACAAATTTACAACTTAATAACGCAAAAAAATCAGAACTTTTGCATAAACAACAATTTATTACAACAGAAATCGAAAAATATAATAAAAGACAAAACAATAATCAATTATCAACAACTTATGGTGAACAACCAGAAAGTTCTAGACGAAATATCAGTTCTGCAATAAATGATGATGATGAAAACGAATTATCAGATGATGAACTTCAACCTATGAATTTAATAAAAAACAATTCTAAATGTCCAATTGATCAACCAGAAAGTTCCAAAAAGAACATTATAAAAAATAAAAAGGAGATTTAATTAATTATTAAATTACAAAATCAATTTAAAATAATAATTTTTTGTTTGTTTATTTTCTTAGGATTTTTTTTAATTTTTAATACTAAATGTTTGCATGCTTTTCCTGGTATAGATTTAGACGCAAGAAAAAATCAACTTGAAGAAGAAAAAAAATAATTTAGTGTTAGAATTAAACAATATTTTTAATAATATGAGTTTAGATTCTCAAACTCGTATAGATAGAATGTATGAAATTTCAGAAAAAATAGATACAATCCAAAACCAACTCCAAAAAATAAATAAACAAATTATTGCTCGAAACCAATACAATCTACAAAGACAAAATAATCAAAATCAACCAAATAATAACAGAAGACATTAAATAATTAAATTTTTTAATCACAAACCAAGACCCTTTTCAGGGTCTTTTTTTATTTAACAACACACCACCTCTTGGAAAGGAAACAAAAACTATGTTAATTAAAAAAATATTTCCATCTTTACCGAGTAATCTCATCTTTTTCATCATTATCTTACTTTCATTTATTCCAATTATAATCGTTTATTATGTCATTAAATTCTATCTTTTCACTGTCAAACTAAGTATTCACCAACTAAACAAAGGAATAATGGTTCAATTTTACCAATATTTAACCAAGAAGCAACCAAATCACCATGTGGTCAATTACTTACTGAAATGGACGGTTTCCACCAAACCAAAGGAATCGTAGTAATTGCAGCTACCAATAGAATAGATATTATAATGATGCCTTACTACGTCCAGGAAGATTTGACCGCAAAGTAACTGTTGGCTTGCCTGATTTAGAAGCAAGAGAAGCTATCTTAAAAATACATACCAAAAAGAAAAAAATAGCTACTGATGTTGATTTATTACAAATAACTAAAAGAACTCCCGGTATGTCAGGCGCAGAACTTGCAGCTATTGTAAATGAAGCTACCATCTTAGCTACTAAAAATAAACAAGAATCCATTACCATGAAAGATTTAGAAGAATCTATTGATAAAGTTAGTATGGGTCCTGCCAAAAAATCACACAAAACTGAAGAAAAAGAAAAAATCATGACAGCTTATCACGAAGCAGGGCATGCCGTTATTGTAATGAAACACCCTCATTCAGAATCCAAAGTAAGAACCATTATAATTACTCCAAGAGGAGGAGCTCTAGGTTATGTGTGGCACACTTCTGATAAAGAATATTTTAGTCAAACCGAAGATAAATTAAAATATGCTATAGTTTGCTCTCTAGGGGGAGCAGCAGCCGAAGAACTTTTTTGTAAATCTAGAACAAATAGAGTTTATTCAGATCTAAAATCAGTTACTCGCATTGCTTTTGGGATGGTTGCTTATTCTGGAATGAGTCCTTTAGGATATATTAATTTTGAACATTGTTCAGAACAAACTCGTTATCAAGTAGACCAAGAAGTTAAAAAAATAGTTGATGAATGTTATAAAACATCCAAAGAACTTTTAATAACTAATAAAACATTAGTTGAAAAAATAACCAAAGCTTTATTAGAAAAAGACAACCTCAACCAAAAAGAAGTTTATGCTTTAGATGAAAAAAATCAAACTCCAACAAAATCCAAAGCAAAAAGTAAACCAAAAAGAACAACAAGCAAATAAAAAATAAAAGAGTCCTTTTGGGACTCTTTTTTTGTTATATATTATATAAAAAAAGGGGGTATTATCAAAAATCAAAAAAACAAATTAGGATTTGCTGTAAGATCATATTTTTTAGAAGCTTTAGTAATTTGGTTCTGATAATACGCTGCAATACCTATCATAGCAGCTTGATCAGTACAATATTGCAAACTAGGAAAAATAACTTCCAAGTTAGCAAAAGATGTCATAAACTTTTGTCTTAAACCAGAATTAGAAGCAACTCCACCAGTAACAATTAATTGTTTAGAACGATATTTGGTTAAAGCTCTTTTAGTTTTTTCATATAAAACATCAATAACACTAGCTTGAAAAGAAGCGCACAAATCAGGAATGTTGATATCTTTTAGGTTTTGTTTCATCACTAAATTTACCAAAGTGCTTTTGAGTCCTGAAAAACTAAAATTCAGATTATCATTTTTTAAATAAGGACGCACCAAATGATAAGTGTCTTTTCCTTGTTGGGCTAATTGATCAATCAAAGGTCCTCCAGGATAAGGCAGATTGAGGTTTTTAGCAATTTTATCATAAACTTCTCCTACTGCATCATCAAGAGTAGTGCCAAGAGGTTTTATTTGGAGGTGGTCCGTAAGATAAAAAAGATCGGTGTGTCCTCCAGAAACTAAAAGCACTAAGGCAGGAAAATTAATTTCATGTTCAATTTGAGCAGAATAGATATGCCCTAATAAATGATTTACTCCCAAAAGAGGCTTTTGATAAGTGTAGGCAAAAACATTAGCGGCGTTAATGCCAACTAGCAACGCACCTACCAAACCAGGTCCTTGGGTAACTGATACTAAATCAATTTCTTGGGGGGTAAGTTTCGATTCTTTAAGGGCTTGTTGTAATGCCAAAGTCATAAATTGAATATGTTTTCTAGAAGCTATTTCAGGGACTACTCCACCAAAAATTTGATGATCTTTAATTTGGGAAAAAACTACATTAGAAATTACTTTTTTACCATTTTGAGTAACTGCACAACTCGTTTCATCACAACTAGTTTCGATTGATAAAATATTCATATAATTTCCTTTTTACAATTTTATTTTTACATTAATAAATATAGTTTAAAATAATTAAGTTATCTAAAAATGAAACAGTTAGGGTTTTTAAAAAGAAGGTTGATACCATTGATTATTTTCAATTATTTTAACTGCATTTTGATCTAATTGGTTTTTCCATTCTAAAATAGTTTTGGTTTGTATTATTTGGTTAGGCAAAATATCTGCTAAGGGAGCAAGGACAAAAATTCTTTCTAACATATAGGGATGAGGAATAGTTAATTTAGGAGTTTTGCAAGTGTGATTACCCAAAAACAATATATCTAAATCAATAGTACGCGGTCCCCATAATTCCAGTCGTTTTCTTTTAAGTTTCATTTCTACAGATAATAAAAAATCTAAAAAAAGTAAGGGAGGTAGGAAAGTTTTGATAAGAGCAGCAGCGTTTAAAAATAAAGGTTGGTCTGTTTTTCCCCAAGGAAGAGTTTCATACAAAGGAGAAACTTTCAAAAATTCGCATTGAGGATGCAAATTAATCATTTTTAAAGCAGTTTGTAAATTATTCTTTTTAGCTCCCAGATTACTACCAAGTCCTATGGCTGCTACATGGTTATTAAGTTTCATTGTTTTATACCTTCTTTACTTGGGTATAGTTATAAAAAATAGAAAAATGTTTGCAAAATATTTGTTTTTAGAAAAATATTTGATAAGTTTGACAAGTCATAAATTCTTTTTTTAAAAATGTGTTTTATTTGCGTTTTTTATGTTGCAAAAATTAATGTTTTTCATTATTTTAAAAGGGATAATTTTAAAATATATTTAGGATAACAATATTTATATTTTTTTCATTAAAGTATCTGCTAAAAGCAAACTATTTTTATTCATTTTGACATTATGCACTCGAAAAATCGAAGCTCCTTTAGTTCTTAACAAAAAATTAGCAGTAGCAGTAATGGCATCTAATGATTCTACTTGCAAAAGGCTTTCAGTTGGAATTATTGCTTTAAGAAATATTTTACGTGAAAGACCTACCAATATGGGCAGTTCCATTTTAGTTAATTGCTCAAATTCTTTTATAATATCAAAGTTTTCATCAATGTTTTTTTCAAAACCAAACCCAGGGTCAATTACTATTGCCTCTGTTGCAATTTGGGCTTGTTTGGCAATTTCTAAGGAATGATTTAAAAAATAAAATTGGTCTTGCAAGGAATTAGAAAGTTTTTTGCGATTTCTGCCTGTATGCATAATACAAACACCTGCATTTAATGAGGCAATTGTTTGTGCCATTTGAGGATTTTGTTGCAAGCCACAAACATCATTGATAATATGAGCTCCTGCTTTAATGGCTAATTTAGCGGTTTGAAAATGATAAGTATCAACAGAAATAATGGCTTTAGGATGACGTGATAATTCTTTAATAACAGGCAAAATGCGTTTTTGTTCTTCTAAAGGAGTAATTGGGATTGCTCCTGGACGAGTAGATTCGCCTCCAATATCAATGATATCAGCACCTTCTTTGAGACAACGAAGAGCATGATTAACTGCTTTTTGAGTAGTAAAATGTTGGTTTCCATCTGAAAAAGAATCAGGAGTAACATTAATAATTGCCATAATTAAGGCTTTATGAGAAATTTCAATTTGGCGGTTATGAGCCAGTTTCCATATTTTAGGGTGTTTGGAATAGAAATTAATTGTTTGATTGTTAAGTCCCATCATAAACTTGGTTACCTTTATATCTATGTTTTATAATTTTAAGAATTGGAATAAAGTTATTTTGCCGAAAGATGTTTATTATTAAAGAGGATTGCCAAAAGACACAAAAAATGTTTTTTCATCAATTCATTTTAGAAAAAAATAATAAGGCTAGGGGGGTTATTAAAATAGATATTTTTATAACAAATTAATCTTTTTCTAAAATAAATGTCAAGGAAAAAAAGAAAAGACCGTGCTGATACGGTCTTCGCTTATTTGAAAATTAAGTATTGAAATAAATAAGCAATTTATATAATTTAAAATTTTAAAGTAGCTTAAAATTGAAAATAGTTATTACTTGAAAATCACAAATAATAAAAATAGCAAAACAATATTATGGTTTTTGTATTTTATATTTTATCTGTAATTTTTTTTCTTTAGTTTGGAATTCAGAAGGAAAAACTTTAGAAGCATAAATGGTAAATTGAACAATAATTTTTTTTAAATTACCGTTTTGATCAATAATAACTGGTTTATTTTTATTGTCATAAGAAACAAAACTTTGTTGAGGTTGTTCTTTGTATTTCCATAAAATCTGAACATTAAAAAAATCTTTTAATTGTTCGTGTAAATCAAGGTTTTCAAAAAAATAATTAATATCTAGTTTGGTATTTTTTCCGTTTATAAAAGTTAATTTGTCATTTTGAGTTTTTAGAGTAGCTTCTTGTTCAAAAATAACTCTATCTGTTTGTTCTGTTGTCATTAAAAAACTATGTTCTGCAGGAACTAAAAATTTTTTATTGGTGTCGTGAAGATCTGTGGGTTTGGAAACTGACAATTCTGCAGGAGCAGCAATTTTTAATCCAAAATTACTATCCTTTTTTAATTTATGCCAATCTTCTATAGCATAAGCGATGGTTGTAATAAAAAAAATTAATACTAAAACCAAAAGTATTTTGAAAAAAAGTTTTTTTCTTTGGTAAAATATAGACACTTATTTGGTTCTTTCTAACATCAAGGATATAAAAATATAATGTAACTAAAATATAGCTACAATTTTATTGTATCTTAAAATAGCCAAAAAGATAATCAAAAAGATTGTTTAAGTGTTTTTTAAAGTTGGTTTTTAAAAGTTTTTGGGATAAAAAGTTTTGACTGTTCTAAAACTTTAAACAAAATAAGGGATTAAAAAATAATGCATTCCATTATAAGTTAATCTGTAATTTCGTTAAGATAAAATCCAAATCCTTTATAGCCAATATGAGCTGCTACTACAGGAGAAATAGCACCATAAAGAGTAGCTTTAATTTGGGGGTTAGCTAAGTTTGTGATTTGTGCTAAAAGTTCTTTGGCATCTTTGTCATCATCTACATAAATAACTTGAATATCAAGTTTATTATTTGCAGTTTTGTGTTCTAATATTTTTTTAAGACAATAATTAAAACAGTTTTTTAAGTTTCTTACTTTTTTTTCAATTGATAACACTCCTTGTTGAAATTTTAAAATAGGATGTATTTTCAAAAGATTGCCAATTAAAAATCTAAATTTGGAGATACGTCCATTATAAGCTAATATTTTTAAATTATTAACAGTGCATAATAAAAAGCCTTTTAGTTTTTCTTCATTGATTTTATCAGTGATTGTTTGAGGGCAAACATCAGGGTTTTGAGTAAGCCAATCATTGATTCTTTGTAAGAAAAAATAAACTCCAGGACCAATATTTTGAGTATCAATAACAGTAATATTAGGATTGTTAAGCATTTTTTTAGCTAAAAGAGCACTATTATGAGTACCACTTAGTTTACTGGATAAAGTTAAACAAATAACGTGGTTATATCCTAAGTCAAATTGTTCCTTGAAAGCTTTAATAAAAAGCTCTGGATTGGGTTGGCTGGTAGTTACTTTTTGTTTGTTTTCAATAAAATTTATTAAAGTGGTATTGTCAATGGCACCATCCATATAGCTAGTTTCTCCAACAATTAATGTTAAAGGCACTACTGAAATATCTTCAAAAAAGTTTTTGCCATAAGTATTTCCGCAAGTAGAATCAACTACAATGCCTAATTTTCGTTTATTCATTTATTTGTTTCCTTTTCGTCTTTGATTGGTATATTTGGTTTGGGGGTTGAGGTTATTTGGGATTGTTTTATTTTATAAAATGGGGTTTTATTTTGTATTTTGAAGAATTTTTATTTTAATTAATTCATAAAAATAGCTAAATATTCTTTAAGTTTTTCTTGTTCGTTAGTTTGAAACATCATCCCTTCTAAAGCAATAGAAATATTTCCTGTTTCCTCAGAGACAACAATTGTCATACTATCTGTAGTTTCGCTAATCCCTAAAGCTGCACGGTGACGCGAACCAGTTTTTTTGTCTAAGGAATCAGCTGATGAAGACAAGGTAAAATAGGCACTAGCGCACAAAATTTTATCTCCTCTAATAATAACTGCTCCATCGTGTAAAGGTGTGTTGAGAGCAAAGATGTTTAATAACAATTCTTTAGAAACATTACCATCAATTAAGATAGCTTTTTGGGCGTATTGTTCCAAAGTATTATTTTTTTCAATCGTAATTAAGGCTCCTATTTTACGAGAAGCAAGTTCTAAAGTAGCTTTAATAATTTCTTTTTGGGTATTATCTCCACCCATAAAAAAGTTTTTTCGTTTGATGTTCCAATGCTTAGACCAATTATTAAAAGCAACTCTTAAATAAGGAGCTTTGATGATGATGATACTAGTTAGAATAAAATTTAATAAACAATCATAAATGTTTTCAGAAATATCTAAACTAAGATATCTTTTAAAAATAGGTTCAACAAAAGTATCATGGTAGCTTTTCAAACAATAAACAAGGGAAAATAACAGCAAAAATAAAAATACCATATTTAAAACTTGATATTTGCGTAAGAAAAAATGAAAAACAATAAAGATACACAAAAACAAAAAAACTGTCCATAAAGGAGAAGTGCCAAACATAGAAATTCCTTTCAAAAATGATTATGATTGATAAATTGAAAAATTTGGGAGGCGAAAAAGGGGCGATATTAGAAAGCAAAACAATCAATTTATAATTAATTTTTAGCAAGCAAAAACCAAAGCAAACCATTTTATTTTGAAATAATAAATTTTGAAATAATAAAATAATACAAGGATAAAATAATGAAATTAGTTAATACAATTTATAATAATTGTTTGTGTTTTTGAATAAAGATTTTTTTAGCCCATATCATAACTAATGAATAAATAACTACTAAAAATAACAAAAAGGAAAAAATTGTAGGTTTTTCAAAAATTGATTTATCTAAATTAAGGGCTTGACTTACAATAGGCATTAAAGGAAGGAAAGTAGTAATTACCAAACCTAAACAACAACATGCCATAATAAGGAAAGAAGGAAGGTTTTTTTGATTGTTTTTAGCAATAATTTTGTCAGTTCGCAGCAAGAAAAGGGTTAATGTTTGTGACCACATTGAAAAAATAAACCAACTAGTTTGAAATAATTGTGGACTTTGGGATAAGTTTTTTAAAATAAATTTCATTCCAATTAAAAAAGCCACATCCAATAAAAAAGAAAAAAAACCAAACCATAACATAAAACTTTTAATAATTGCAAAATCCCATTTGCGTGGTTTTTGTAAATAAATATCATCAACATTATCAAAAGGAATAGCAAAACAAATCAAATCATAGATAAGGTCTAAAAATAAAACTTGTAAAACTATCATAGGTTGAAAATTAAGACATAAACTAGCAAGCAAAATACTGAGGGAATTGGCAAAATTAGAAGATAGAGTAAATTTAATGTATTTAAGGGCGTTAGTATAGGTTTTTCTTCCTTCTAAAACTCCTTGTTCTAAAACGATAAGTTGTTTTTCTAACAAAATAATATCTGCAATTTCTTTAGTAATTTCAGCACCACTATCAACACAAATACCTAAATTAGCTTGTTTCATAGCAGAAGCATCGTTAATTCCGTCACCCATAAAAGCAACGATATTGCCTTTTTGTTTAAAAACAGATACAATTCTTGCTTTTTGTTCGGGGGATAATTTAGTAAAAAGATTAGTTTTTTGAGAAGCTTCGTAAAGAGCATCATCACTTAAATTATCGATGATACTTCCTTGAAGACAATAAGTTGTTTGAATATTTAATTTTTGGGCAATAGCTTTGGTAAGAATATCGTTGTCCCCTGTAAGGATTTTAACAATAATACCTTTTTGTTGCAAAGAGGCAATAGTTTGGGTTGAACTTTCTTTAATAGGGTCTAAAAAAGTAAGTAATCCGATTAGAACCATTGATTTTTCTTCAATTTGTCCAGGAGTAAAACAGGGTTGTTGTTTAGGATTTGAGATAAGTTTTTGGGCTACTCCAACTACGCGATAACCTTTTTGATTATAAGTTATGGTTTGTTTCAGGACTATTTGTTTGCTTTGGTCACTTAAAGGAACAACTTTGCCTTCAAGTTCTACATGATCACAAATAGCAAGTATTTCTTCAATTGCTCCTTTAGTAATCATTTGTTGTTTTTGGGAAACATCTTGTATTACTACACTCATTTTTCTTCTTTTAAAATCAAAAGGAATTTCATCAATTTTGGTAAATTGCTCGGTGATTCCTTGTAAAGAAGGATGTAGAGTTTGGGCATTATTTGTTTTGGTAATAATGGCTTTATCAATTAAACTTTTAAGCCCTGTTTGAAAAAAACTATTCAGATAGGCATGACGCAAAACACGGATATCTTCGTTGCCATTAAGGTCTAAGAAATTTTCCAAAAAGATTTGGTCTTCGGTAAGGGTTCCTGTTTTGTCAGTAAATAAAATATTCATTGCTCCAAAACTAGAAATAGCATTTAGGTTTTTAACAATTACTTTGCGCTTGGATAAAGCAACAATTCCTTTAGAAAAAGAAGTAGCAACAATTAAGGGAAGCATTTTAGGAGTAAGTCCAAAGGCAATAGTAAGAGCAAAAAGAAATGATTGTAATAAAGTATTTTGAGGTTTTTTAAAGTTGAATAAAAATACTAAAGGCGCCATTAAAAAAATACATATCATAAGTAATTTAGCAACGGCATTAATACTTTGATCTAAGTGTGAAAGGGATTTTTTTTTAG
This sequence comes from 'Chrysanthemum coronarium' phytoplasma, assembly GCF_000744065.1. Taxonomy (NCBI): domain Bacteria; kingdom Bacillati; phylum Mycoplasmatota; class Mollicutes; order Acholeplasmatales; family Acholeplasmataceae; genus Candidatus Phytoplasma; species 'Chrysanthemum coronarium' phytoplasma. The sequence continues at coordinate 7,354 of NZ_BBIY01000009.1, read as the reverse complement.
TAATTTCCTGGCTGATATTACCTAAATAAGTATCTTTTCCGGTGACTAAAACAATACCTGTAGCATAACCAGAAATAACAGTTGAACCTGCTAAAACTAATTTAGGATCGTCTAAAATAGTTTCACTTTGTAAAAAAGCACACGCCATTTTTTCTACTGGTTCTGATTCACCAGTAAAAGTAGTAGTTTTTACAAAAAAATCTTTAGTTTCTAATAATTTAATATCAGCTGGAATAATATCTCCTGCCGAAAGAATAACAATATCTCCTCTTACTACTTCTTCTAAAGCGATTTCCAATTTAGAATTATTTCGTTTAACTGCAGTTGTATTTTGCACCAAAGTTTTTAATTGAGAAGTAATTTTTAAATGTTTACTTTCTTGACTAAATTGGACAATGACAGAACCCAAAAACATTAAAATAATAGTTATAATAGTAGCATAACTTCTATTTTCTGGACTGGGAGTAAGAACATCATTAACCAAAGAAATAAGAGTTAAAATTAATAAAACAATATTAAAAGGAGTAATTGCAATTTGGAGTAATTGTTTAGTAAAACTGGTTTTTATTTCTTGGGATAAAATATTTTTACCATACAAACCTTGATGCAACATTACTTGATTTTGATCTAATCCTTGCAAAGAAGAATTAAGGTTTTGTAGAGTTTGTTCTTGGGATTTTTGACTCATAGTTTTTAAAAAATCAATTGTTTCTTGGCGTTTTAAATTTACTTTTTTCATATTAATCAATTCCTTTTTTGAGATTTTTAAAAGTTAAAAGTTAATCAAAAACAATTAAAAACTGAAACTTTAATAATTGATAATTAGGGTAAAATGTTAAATAAATGATATTAGTTTACAAAAATATTATAATATAAAAAGCTATGTTTATTATAGACAATAAGTTTTTTTGGTAGTTTTTTGGGGGGTTGTGTTAGTTTATATATACTATTATATTTGTTTTATAATTATTATTTTATGTAATTGGTTATCTTAATTATGGATTATTAATAAATAAATTAGTTTTGGTTGTTTTTTATTATACAATGACAACTAATTAACTACTATTTTATATATTCCAAATACACAAAAAACACCCTATTAAAGGGCGTTTAAGTTATCTATTATAATATTCAACTATTAATTGTTCGTTAATATCTGGTAAAAATTCGTTTCTTTGAGGGTATCTTACATATTTACCCACTAATTCTTTATCTAAAGAAACATAATCTGCGCGAACAAACTTACTATTTACAGCTTCTTGGACAATATTTAGATTTTTAGATTTTTCTCTTAAAGTAACTGTTTGCCCTGGTTTTAAACGATAAGAAGCAATATCTACTTTTTTTCCATCTACTAAAATATGACCGTGATTAGCTAATTGTCTTGCTTGAGCTCTTGTTTTGGCAAATCCTAAACGATAAACTACATTATCAAGACGAGATTCTAATAGTACTAAAAACATTTCACCATGAATCCCTTTTAGTTTGCTTGCATTATCAAAAGTTTTGCGAAATTGCTTTTCTGATACGCCGTAAGTAAAACGTAATTTTTGTTTTTCTTGCAATTGAAGCCCATAATCACTTAATTTAACTTTTTTTTGACCGTGTTGTCCTGGACCATAAGCTCTTTTGCGTAATTCTTTTCCAGTTTCTGAAACCGAATAATTAAGGCGTCTTGAAACTTTCCAAAGTGAACCTGTATAACGTGACATTTGTAAACTCTCCTTTTTTAAGGTAAGTTTGTGTAACCAAATAATTAATAATCGCCTGCTTTCTTTTCTTTCTTAAACAGCAAAGAATTACTTAGAAAAGCCTCTAAAAGGCAAGGGATTAGTTTAATTATTTTAGCTACATCTGTTTTACCATCACTAATATTTTATAAAAAAAAGATGAAATAGTCAAGTATTTTAGTGATTTTCTTTTAATTTTAGTTAATTTGGAAGATGTTTTTTTATTTATAGTTAGTTATTTGGATATAAAAACCCCCAAACTAAGTAAATAGTTTGAGGTTGTAATTATAAATGATATTTTATTATTTTGCAGTTAATGAATTATTTTTTATATTTTGTTTTGATTCTAATTGTTCTTCTAATAATATTTTTTCTTTTAACAATTTATTATTAGGTAAATAAACAAATAGCAAATAGCAACTAACTATCAATACAAAAAGAATAAAATCATAATACATCAATAAATAATTTATCTTGGGAAATATTTAATGTTTATGATGAACCTTTATTAGAAGGCACAATATATAATTATATAAGAGGATATGGAGCACATTTTATTTCTGTATTTTTTTCTATTATTACATTGTTTTTATTTGGATTACTTATGTTAAGGCAAGAATTACTTTTTAAATGTTTGTTTGTGGCTTGCTATTTTGTTATAGGTTTATTGGCTTTTAGGATATATGTAGCTGTAGAAATGTTTGAACATAAACGCTATTATCCTTTAAAAAAAGAAGAAATAAAAAAATTACAAATAATAGGTGTTTTGCCAAAAGATATTAATCAAATTTTAAAAAAGACTTTATTATTCAATTTTGATAAATTGGAAATAATTGTAGAAGCTATAATTAATTCTATATTTTATATCATTTTAATTTGGCTTTTTGTATTTATACCTAAAAATATAAAATGGTTTACAAATATATCTGATTTTTTTTATTATTTATCTTTAATAATGATATCTTTTGTTTGGGCTTTTATCATTAGATATTTATTAAACAAAACAATTATTAATAAATTTATGAAATTATATCAAAAACAATTATTTAAATAATCATTTATCATATCTTAAATTTCAATCAATAATGAAGGCTAACTTTTTGAAAGTTAGCCTTTTAATAATAACAAATAAATTATAACTAAATATCTTATATTATGTAGTTTAAACTTGTCTTACTTTTTCCATTTTTTTCAAAAAGAAAATAACGGTTCCTACAATAATCAAATAAATAATAGAAGAAATATAATAAGGTTTAGGGCTTGCAACACTACTATACAAAGCATTAGAAGCACAAGCAATATCAATAATTCCACCTAACATACTAAAAACAACACAATCTTTTAAATTAATAATAAACTCATTTAAAATAGGAGTTTGTGATCTTTTAATAGCTTGGGGCAAAACAATATAGCGCATTGTTTGAGTATGTGTCATTCCCAAAGACAAGGAAGCCTCAATTTGTCCTTTATCCAAAAAGGAAATATTTTTAGTAATAATTTCTGAAATATAGCCCATAGTATTTAAAATAATTACCATATAAGCAGCAAACATTGGAGTATACCAAGTAGCATTTTGGAAAAAACCAAACTCTTTTAAGAAAAAATAACTCACAAAAGCTTGCACTAACATAGGAGTACTTTTAATAATCCATATATAAAAATTAATAATTCTACATCCTATTTGATGCAAATAATAAATTAAAAAATGACTTTTCTTTTTGGTAATATTTAACACTTGGAAAAGAACTAACAATAAAGATAAGACAAATCCTCCAAAAGTGCCATAAATCCCAAATTTAAGAGTTGTTAAAATACCTCTTTTATAAAGAGAAAAGTTATTTTTAAAAATAGACCATATATTTAATGTATCTTTTTCTGAGGTTTGTTTATACATGAATTCTTTTCTTTTATCTGAGGTAAGTTCTTTTGTTAAAAAATCTTCAATGTCTTCTTTGGTAATTTGTTTGTTGTTAATAAATTCTTTGTTAATGTCTTTTTGTTTTTGAAATCCAATAGCAAGTATTCCAGCGGCTTGTTTTATTTCTTTATATAAAGCTGTTTCTTTATCTTTTTCGATGATTTGAGCTTGTTTTGTTTCTTCATCTTTTTTTATTTTATTATCTAAAATTATTTCTTTTTTAATTTCTATTTTATCTAAATTATTATGAGATTGTAAATGTTTTTGGGCAACAGTTGCATCAGCTAAATAAAAATATTTGGAATCTGTTTGAACTTTTTGAGCTTGAAAATCAAAATTGTCAATTCCTTCTACTTCATTTCCTTTTAATGTTTTTGCTATTTGTTCGTAAAAAGTTCCTCGTTGATATAACATTTTTCCAGGTAATTGAATTTTGTCATTAACTATAAATTCACCCTTATTAGGATTATTTTTATTTATAACAATAACATAAAATTGATCTTCATCATAATAAGAATTATCAGTAAAATCAATTTGGTATTGTCTTTCTTTTGTTTTACTCATCCCTGCAATAATTAAATCAATATCTCCATTTTGACAAGCAGGAATTAAACTATCAAAATCTATTTTTTTAATTACTAATTTAATTTTTTTATCATACTTTGCATTTAAATAATCAACTAATTCTTTAGCTACTAAAACATCATATCCAGCAACTAAAATATCACTTTCTTTACCATTTATTGTTAAAGGATGCCGGTCTTTTTTATCTTTATTATTAGAAAGATAATTATAAGGTTTATAATTGCATTCCATTCCTACAACTAAAGTATTTTCATCTTTGTTTTTAGTATTTTGAGGATAAAAATCATCATATAATAAAAAAGATACAATAATAGTTAAAATTGTTAAAAAAAGATATTTAGCTTTAAAATAATTCTTAATTCTTGAAAAAGATAACGTTAGCAAATGATTTTCCTTCCTATAAAACAAAAAACCTTCTTAAAAGAAGGTTTGAGAGAGACTTGATTAAAGCGCCTTTACTGTTAAAACAGCAAGAATATTATAGATATTTTCTATAATCTCATAATAAATTATTGCCATAATTATTATTCGGCGATGGTTACCTTTCTTATGCTTCACAGAATGCCTTCTTCACATAATACTCTTTTACACCGCTACCTCTTTTTGATTTTATATAAAATTTTATTTAGTAATCGAAACATATAATAAAAATTTATTATATAGTAAATTATAACATAATTTTTTAAACTGTTTCATTTATTTAGACAACTTAATATTTTAAGATGATGTAGTTTCTATTTTCATTTCATCTGCAATTGTAATTTTTTCATAATCACTTTTAGCAAATTCAATTTCATATTTAATATCAAAAACACCATCTTTTAAGATTTTATCTATTTTAATAAAGGTAATATTTTCATCTTTAATATCTTCTATATTGATATTTTGATTATGTTTTGTTTGTAATTCTTTTTTTATGGGTTCTTTAAGTTTGTTTCTAAAAGTATCTAAAAAAGAAATACTTTCAAATGTGGCATCTATAATTTATTTATAAGCTAACTTTAAATCTTGCATATCAATTTTTTTATCTTCTGGGAATGTTTCTTGTTGTTCTTTAGTTTTGGTAGTTATGTCTTCTTTAATTTGTTTTTTGTGATTTTTCTATAAGCTCTTTGATATCTTTTTTATTTTGGATGTTAGTTTCATATTGCAAATAAGAAAAAAGAAACAATAAAACTGTTGTAATACTTACAATCCAAAGCCAAAAAGTTTGATTAGACATTTTTTTAGGAGGCACATAGTTATTTTGAAAATGTTGCATATTATTTCATCCTTTAATATTTTATTTAAATGTGTTTATAATTTAGCTGCTTATAATTATTTTATATGAATTTCGAGTAATTAGCACATTTTTTGACAAAAAAAGAGGATTTAATCCTCTTTTTTTTATTTGATATTTGCAATATTAACGATTTTAAAGTTATCGATTAACTTATAGCAAGGTCTGAAAAAACAGGAACTTCGGTAATGCCACCAATAAAACTATTACCATCTTTATCAGTAATTTAATATTCAGATAATAAATTTAAGGTAGGTTTGAACTGTTCCAAAACTTTAGACACTTTTTGCTTTTTAAAAATTATTTAAGACTAACTATTAAGTTAGTCTTTTTTTCTTTTCAAAGACTAAAAAATAATTTCCTATCTTTTCTAAAAATATTTTTAGAAAGGAATTAAACGTTAAGAGAAAAATTATTTAAAGATTTTTTAAAAAGTAAAAAGAATTTAGAAATGCGTAATCAATTAATCGATTTACATTTGTCTTTAGTAAAAAAACTAGTTTCTAAATTTAAATATTATCCATGCGTACTTCAAAAACAAGATTTATACCAAGAAGGAGTTTTAGGATTGATCAAAGCTTTAAATAATTATGTAGATTTAGGTTATGACTTTATCGCTTATGCGACACCAACTATCAAATCAGAAATCAGAGAATTAATAAGAAGGAGTTTAACGTCATTAGATTAAATTTTGGAGTTCCTTTAGGAAATATCAACGAAGATTATCAACCTAGTTATTCCAATCAAGAAATCACCCAAATACTAAATTTAACCTTAAGACAAGTAGAAAATATTAAAAACATCGCCATCAATAAATTAAAAAAATAAAAAGACCCGAATAAGGTCTTTTTTTATTAAGAAAGGAAATATAAATGAAGTTGAATCCTAAAATTATTTTAATTATCTTAACTTTAACCTATATCGGTTTTATAATTACAAATCTTATGACGTTATTTTTTGATTTTAATTTAGGAATCAAAGCTAACACAACGATAAGTCTTATTTCGGATATTGTCTTTTTATTTTATTTATGGATTAAGGAATACAAAAATGCAAAAATTCATTAATTGGGTTGGTTGTAAAAAGAAATTATTACCACATCTTTTACCTTTAATTCCTAAAAAATTTAAAACTTATTACGAACCTTTTTAGGGAGCGGCGCTTTATATTTATCCTTAATGCCTAAAAAAGCCATTTTAAACGATAATGACACACAACTCATCCAAATATGGAAAAGTATTTTATATAATCCTCAAGATTTTTATAATAAAGCATTAGCTTTTGAAAACTTTATTTATCAATATCCCAAATCACAACAAAAACAACAAAAAGAAGCTTTTAAAACATTATTAAACCAATATAATCATTTATTAACAAAAAAGAAAAAAAGATTAACCAAAGCATCACTTTTCTTTATTTTAAGTAAATATTGTTTTCATGGCATTTTAAGATACAAAGATAATACATCCTTATATACAAATTTTGGTTATAAGTCTAAATATAAAACTAGCCTATTAAATTTAAATGATTTATTCTCCTTACAAAAACATTTTCAAAAAAATAAACATGTCTTGTTATGTATTGATTATCAAAAAATAATTGCCGTCACCAAGAAAGATGATTTTTTGTTTATCGATCCACCTTATTACAACGGCAAAAACATCACTATATCATCTTTTTACAAAGGAGTTTTTGGTTTTACTGAACAAGTGAAATTATTCAACTGTCTGGAAAAAGCTGATAAAAGAGGAGTTAAATGGTTATACACCAATTATGATACTCCCGAAATTAGAGCATTATTTAAAAATTATTACTTCCAAAGTATCAAATCTAGTAATACCC
>NZ_BBIY01000010.1:0-11751 GCF_000744065.1 'Chrysanthemum coronarium' phytoplasma | reverse complement strand
CCATTTGTGCAAGTATTTGATAGGTTGGTTGGGCTTGAAAAGTATCATAGCAAGTTTTGTTAATTGGTACATAAGGAATTTGGAAGTGGTTGGCAAAATCAATGATGTTTTCAGAAAGTAATTCCAAAAAGGAGTTTTGATAAGAAATACCTAATACAAGTTCGTCAAATATTTTTTGTAATTGAGTAGCTATTTGAAAAAATTTATCTTTTTGACCGCGAAAAAACATATCATCAAAAAAAGGATTTTCTCCAGGAATCAAAGCAAACAAATCTTTACCTAAATGAGCAATTTGATTTAAGGTAATTTGGGGTGTTTCTTCATTTTTAATAATAGTTGAAATTTGAATTAAATTTTTGATTCCTTGGTCGTTTTTGGCATAAATTAAAAGTGTTGCTAGTTGATTTTTGTGCAAAAAATTTATTTTTAGTCCTAAAATAGGTTTGATTTGATAGTTATGGCATAATTTTAAAAAAGTTGGCATGCCATATAAATTATCATCACTCAAAGCAACAAAATCATAATCATTTTCTTTGGCTTTTTGTACCAAAGTTTCTAAAGAATTAAGACTTTGTAATAAGCTATAAAAACTTTGCAAATAAAAAACGCCTCTCATAATTGCACTTCCTTTCTGGCTGAAAAATAAAAGTATTGTTGTTTTGGATGTTTGTTTGTTTGGATGTTTGTTTGGATTTTCTAATTTTATTTATTTTTTGTGATTTGCAAAAACTTTATTCATCTTCCCAATCTGTTTGGAACTCTTTTCCCCAATTTTATTCTAATTCGTCTTCCCAATTTTGGCTTTGCCAATTTTGCAAATTTGGCGAACCATCCCAGTTTTTCTGTCTAGTTTTTGATGACGACGAATTTATTATTGCATCTCTTTGTTTTGGTTCTGCTTGCGAACCATCTTTTAACCAAAAAAGGTATAAATTTTTAATACCTAATCGAGAATTTTTTAAATCTTCGATGCTATGAGTATTATTGCCATAGCCGTATTTGGATAAATCAATGTCTTTTTGATAGACATATATTAATTTCTTTGGGGCATTTTTGAGGCAAAAAGGCTTTTTTGAATTTTGCAAAGAACACAACTAATAACAAAAAGAAGGGTATTTAATGCAAACAGGAAAAGAATCGGGGAATTTTTCTTTGATATAATTTTGAACTTGTTCGGCTGAATCTAGATAAATATCGTGAACTTTGGGTTTTGGGAATTTTGCATTATGATTTGAATTTGGTATTTTGGCAAAAGTAAAGTTAGTTAAAAAATAAACTCCACAAATTAAAATTAAGGAAAAAAATGTAAAAATTTCTCCTAAAATAATTATAATTGTCTTTTTTTTAATTTTTTTGCTCCCTTCGGTTGTTTTTGCAACACAAAATATTTAATTATCATTAACCCATTTTATATAAAATATTTTTTACCCTTTTTTATTTTCCGATTTTTGGGCTTTGGTGATTTGGAGATTTTTGCTTTTGGTAATAATTTATTTTTGGCTTGTTGGTTTTTGCTTGCTTTATTCGTTATCGTTATTCGTTAGGACTTTATTTGCTGTTTTGTTTTGACTAAATTTATTTTGATTTTTACAATGTGGAAATAAAATAACATCACGAATATTTGCAGTATCGGTTAAAAGCATAACCAAACGATCAAGTCCCATTCCAAGACCACCAGTTGGAGGCATACCATAATTAAGGGCGTTTAGGAAATCATAGTCCATGTCATTGGCTTCGTCGTTGCCTAATTGTTTTTGTTGTAATTGATTTAAAAAACGTTTTTCTTGTTCGATAGGGTTGTTAAGTTCGCTAAAAGCATTAGCAAATTCCTTACCTACAATAAAAAGTTCAAAACGGTCAGTAAAGCGAGGATCAGCTTCGTTTTGTTTTGCCAAAGGACTTATTTCCAGTGGATGTCCGTAGACAAAAGTAGGCTGAATGAGAGTGTTTTCTACGTATTTTCCAAAAAAAGCCTCAATGATATGTCCTTGACTAAAATGGGGCATAACTTCAATTTGGTGTTTTTTTGCCAAAGAAAGGCATTGTTCCAAGGTAAAATTATCTGTAAAATCAATTCCTGTTTTTTCCTTGATTGATGCAACCATACTTACTTTTTCAAAATGGGAAAAATCAATTTCTTGGTTTTGGTAAGTAAATTGCAACTTGCCAAACAATTTTTGGGCCAATTCTTGCAAGCATTGCTTTGTTAAGTCCATAATATCTTGCATATCAGCATAAGCCAAGTAAGCCTCAATAGTGCTAAATTCGGGATTATGTGTGGCATCAATTCCTTCATTTCTGAAAAGACGTCCGATTTCATAGACTTTATTCATTCCACCAACAATTAATTTTTTAAGGGGTAATTCGGTAGCAATTCTCAAGTAAAAATCACAATTAAGAGTGTTGTGATGAGTGATAAAAGGTTTGGCAGAAGCGCCTCCCAAAGTTGGTTGTAAAATAGGAGTTTCTACTTCTAAAAAGCCCTGATTATCAAAAAAATTTCTAATGTATTTCATAATCAAACTGCGAGTTAAAAATACTTGTCTTGTTTTTTCGTTTACGATTAGATCAACATAGCGATTTTTTCTCATCTCTTCGCGGTTTTGCAAGCCATGAAATTTGTCAGGTAAAGGTTTTAGGGCTTTGGTAAGATGAATAAATTCCAAGGCTTTAATGGTTAATTCTTGCGTTTTGGTTTTAAATAAAAAACCTTTGATGCCTATGATATCTCCTAAATCACAATTTTGATAAATCTGAAAAGCATCTTTGCCCACTAAATCCAGTTTTATATATGCTTGCATTCGGAAATTAAAATCTTGTAAATGCAAAAAACCTGCTTTGCCTTGTCCTCTTTTTAAAACGATTCTGCCAGCTACACAAACATTGATTTGTGATTGTTCGAGAGCTAGACTATCTGCTTTTTGGTATTGCAAAAGGATTTGTTCGATGGAATGAGAAGGGACAAATTTTTTTCCAAAAGGATCAATGTTTATTTTTTTTAATTCATTCATTTTTTGATGTCTAATAATTTCTTGTTCGCTTAATTTTGTTGCCATTTATATGCTCCTTGCATCATTTAATTTTTTTAAACATTTAACCTTTATTATACCAAAAAAACTTGGGTTTTGGTGATGTTTTTGGAGGGGTTGGGTATTTTTTTGTGGGGAAATGCAATTTTTTTTATTTGTTGGTTTGAAAAAGCAAAAAAAGTTAATTAGTTTGGATAAAATAAAAAAGACACTCATAAAGAATGCCTTTGGGTTGGTAATTGAATTTTACAAAATTAAAATTGCTTTTTGTTTTTGATTGATGAATTAAAATTTGAAATCAAAATAGTTTTAAAAGAGATGATTTGCAAAAAAGATAATTTTTAAAAGGATGTTTTTAACAAAATAAGTAAATATTAAAAATTATTTATATCGTGTTTTTGGTGGTGTTTTTTTATTAGTTCCAACCAAATAACCGATAAGAAATCAAAGAATACCGCCTAATAAAAAAGTAACTATTAAAGGCAATACAATGCTTTTGCTATTCATTCCGCAACTATATCCCCATTTGTAAAAAAGGACAATAAAGAAAACTGCTAAAGCTACTAAAAATACAATTAATTCTGTCATCATTCCTGATGAAGCATCAAACATTCCTTCGTTATACATTTTAAACCTCCATTTGTTTTTTTAAGATAAAATATTTTACTAAAAAAACAACAGCAAAAAGTGCTTTTTGTGAAAAAATTGATTTTTTTGAACTTTTTTATGCAAAAATGGAACAAAATGAATAAATTTAAATAGTTATATGATAAATTTGTAAAGTGATATATAAGTTTATTAAGATTATGAAAATATTTATAATGGGATTCCAAATTTAGTTTATGTTATTCCTTAATTTGGATATTTTGTCAAAATAGGATTAGTGCAAATTGTTGTAAATCGCATTTTAATTATTTTGCCATAAGTCACAAAGCAATCAAGTCCTTAATTTTCCTTGTGTTTTTGCTTTATGTTTCTTTTGTTTCTTTTGTTTCTTTTGACCTTGGCATGTCGTAAAACTGTTTTATTTGTAAAAGTTTTAGCATAGTAAGTTTTATTATAGTAAAAAAACAAAGGAAAAGAACAAAATATGAAAAACATGAAAACTAAAAACAATAAAAATAATAATACCAGCATAATGGAGCACATCCAAAAGAATTACAAAAAAATAATTATATTAATGTTGGGTTTGCTTGCAACTGCCATTGGAGTTTTTGCCATTTATAAACGTTTTACCAAACAAAAAACAGATAGTATTGCAATTTCTAATAAAAACTTTTCTTTTGAAGTGAAAAAAAACGACTCTTTAAGCAAAACAAGTAAAACTTTAGGGCTTGAAGATTTGGTAAAACTTTCACCAGAAACATATCAAGAAAAAACTGAAATTGTCTATGATGTGACTTTAAATAAAAAAATATGAAAATAACACAAGATTTGTTGTTAAGATTAGAAACTACATTTGAATCTAAAGGATTTGTTGCTCAAAATCATTTCGGTTCGCAAATTGATGTTTGGGACAATGATCAAAAAACTTATGTTTTATATGATGATTCTCAAAGACCTAAAGTTGTTTTTGATGCAAATGGTGTTGCTACGATGAGAGTCAAATTAACAGTATATCAAATTGAAGAATTAGATGAAGCAATCGAAGAACTGCGCTGTTCCGTTTTTTAATACAACTTTTGTCTCTAAAATTATTCTTTAAAACTTAAAATTAAGTGATAATTTCATATCTTTTCAAAATAACAAAGTATTTTCATTAGACGAAAAAAAGTGTCTAATGTTTTTTATATAATTTGCTAGTTTCAAAAGATATTTATACTAATATTTTACCCCTTCACTATATAGTTAGGTAAAAAAAGTTAAAAAGTCGTCAACAAAATGAAAAGAAAATGATGTTTATTATTAATAAAAACATTTTATTGAAAAAAAGGCGCAAAAAGATACCTTTTTAAAAGGTCTATTTTGAAAGCTATTTTTTTAATTGTTTTATCTTAAACTTTACGCATATTGGATAGGTGAAAGATAGTTTAATTTAGCTAAAATCCATTTTTTATTCCAAAAAGCAGGAAATTGGTTAATGATGGTTTTCATTTTTGTCATTGGATTTTGAAATAAAAAAGGATCGCGATAAAATAAAATACTTTTCATTTGGCCGAAAAAGTTCTCAATGACGGCGTTATCACGAGGGGCGGCTTTTCTTGACATACTAATAAGAAAACCTTTTTTGGTTAAAGTATGTTGGATTTTTAAAGATTGATAAACTGAACCTTGATCAGAGTGGATAATACAAGGTTTTTTTAGTTTTGGCATTTTTTTGATAGTATTTAAAACTAAATTTTTATTTTGATGATTAGAAACATGAGAAGCGACTATTTGATTGTTAAAAGAGTCGATAATACATGAAAAATATAAAAAACCTTGTGGAGTTTTAAAATAAGTGATGTCGGTAAATAGTTTTTGCATCGGTTTATAAGTTTTAAAATCTTGATTAATTAAATTAGGAACTATTTTTAATTGAGATTTTAATTGTTGATAATGATATTTATTTTTTTTGCTTCTTAAACGACAACAAATCCCTTTTTCTTTCATGATGAAATAAACTTTTTTCTTAGTGATGGGTTCATTAAAGATTTTTTGATATAAATGAGTGATTTTACGATGGCCAAATAAATATTCATGCATTTTACATAAAGATTCAATACGTTTTTGTTTTAAAAGATATTGTTCTTGTTTTATTTTAATTTTATGGTTAACTTTTAACCAATAATAATAAGTACTCCTTTTAGTTTGAATCATTTTTAAAATGGTGGTTAAATTTAAAACATTTTGAAATTTTTCCACTAAATTAAAGATAATTTTTTTATCTATCTTTTCTATTTTTTTAATTATTTGTTGTAATAAGTTGATTTTTTGTTTTAATTTTTGCATCTTAACACCAATTTATCTTATATTTTTTTCCATTATATCAACAATTATAACTCTTAAAATGTTTGTTAACGCCATTAAATAATTATTAATGTTATTTTTACCTAATATATTATTTATAACACATACCTATAACTGGTCAGGCAGTTAATTTAAAAATTAAAATTGATTTTTAATTAAAATAAATTAAAAAAATAAAATTAATTAAAAGAAAGATTTTTTAATATCGATTAATAATAATGATAGATAAAAGATACAACGATAATATCAAATATCGAGTATCATTATCATCATCGATATAAAATATAAAATATCACTCCTTAAATGAGTTAATCTTTATATAGATTATTTTCAAAGTCAAACTGTTATAAAGTTGTTAGTAAAGTGTTATAAAACTGTTAGTCTTTTTGTTTTGAAATATATTTATACATAGGGTGTATCTTTTTCACCCGATAACCTTGTTTGGTTTTAGTTAAGAAGAATTGAATATATTTTAAATCTTCTTGTCGATAATAGATGATATTTAAACCTTTCTTATAGTTTGTTTTAATCGGTTTATTGTATTTATCTAGTTTATTGGGGTCTATTTGATATAATTGTAAGTTTTCTAGTTTATGAAGATTGATTTTGCCAATTAATTCTTTGCTGATATTTTTAGATTCATTTTTATAATTGATTTGAAAGATATCATGATAGGTTTTAAGGGGGGGGTATTTTGGTTTTTAAGGGGGGGTAAATCTGAAAGTAATAGTTTACTATTACTAGAAGAGAAATTATCATTAATTAAGGTTATTTTTGTTTGTTTAATTTCATCCAAGATTTGAGGATCGACGAAGAGAGTTTGGTTTTTAGGGCGATAATTGGCTTCTTGATAAGTATTTTTCTTTTTAGAATGGGTTATAATGGTCAGGTTGATTAAATCTTGTTTTAAAGTTTGTAAAAAGAGTTTAATTTGGTCTAAATCAGTAGGGGTGGTTTTGGTATTCCATCCGCCGATTCTAATTCCTTTATTAAGGTCGTTTTTCATTTTTATTTTCTCCTTTAAATTTATTTTTGTCATTTTGTTAAAATATTTATCAATTTTTGGCCTAATAATTGAATGTGCGTGATTCATATTATTAATTTTATTTTTAAAAAGGTCATATAGGAAAAAATAATACGTTTGTTGTTGTTTAATTGGTATTTTATAATAAATCATTATGTCATGACTTCAACTTTATCTTCACCAAAGAAATGAATGGCTAAATCCACTATTTGTTTCTTTTCTGCTTCTTCATATGAGATGTATGGATCTAAAAAACATTTTTGATAAGCTTCTTTCCCGTATTGTCGTAATAAATCATCAACATCTTTACAAGTTTTGTCATAAGGGGACAAAATGCGTCTAATTTCATAAGGGATTTGTTGTTCTTTTAGTTGTTCTCCTAAGGCTGCGTTTCTTTTTCTTCCAGTTTCGTCATTATCGAGGGCGATAATGACTTTAATCTTTTCTTTTTTGAGAATATCCATTTGGGTTTGGGAAAGTAATTGGGCGACACAAATTAAACCCACGACATTTTTTATGCCGTGTTGCAAACAACTAATGACATCAAAAAAACCTTCATGAATGATGATTGTTTTAGTTTTTTTTATATACGGTAAAGCTTCGAAAAAACGATAACTGAAATGAAAAGTAGGTGTTTGACTAAAATTATTGAGGGATTGATATTTAGGTTGGAAATAGGTAGTATCACGAAAATGATTTTGATAAAAGTGAAATGTTTTATTATATCCATTTTCAATGGGGATAATGATGGAACCATGGAAAGTATCGTGATAATATTTTTTATTTTGTTGATTGGTTTTTTCTTTAACAAAACCATATTCAACTAATTTGGTTGTATCGATATTTTGTTTTTTACAATAATTTACTAGACGAAAGGATAAAGGTTTATCAGATAATGGGGCATAACCTAGTTTAAATTCTTTAATGGTTTCTAGAGTTAATTTTCTTTTTTGAGTTAAATATTCTAATCCTAGGTGAGATTCGTTATTTCGGTTAGTAGTTAATAAATAATGATAATAATCTCTAATTTGGTTAAATAAAGGTGATATTTCTTTAAATAATTGTGTTTTTGTGGTGTTAATTTCTTTTTCATCAATTGGGTTGTTGATTTTATTGGGTTGGAATTGATATTTAAAAGGTTTGTAAGAAATATTAGGGGTTGCAGTTTGTTGTTGGATTAAGTTTTTAAATTCTTGAGTTTTCATAAAGTTATTAATTTTTTCGAGGGCGTTATTGAAGGTTTTAATTCCTCTTATTTCCATATAAACATCAATAATATCGTAATCTTTACAACATTTCCAACAGTGAATTTTATTATCTGAAGTTAAATGGCAACAAGTTGGGTTGTTTCCTTGATGGATGGGACAAGGGAAACGATATTTGGTGTTGAAGTTTGGTGGTATTATATTTAATTTTTTTAATAAAACAATCATGGGAAAATTAGTTTTAATGTGGTTAATTTTGTCTTGATAATTCATTTATTTTAACTCCTATTTTTTTGATTAATAATAAGTTTCTATTTGATAAGGTAAAACATAACCGATTTCTTGAAATGTTTGGGTGGTCATTTCGAAGTGATAAATTAAGGTTTTTTTGGTGCCACTTCTATTTTTTTTGATACATACTTCGATTATTTTTTGATTTTCATTGTCATCAGATTCTAAATAGAGTTGATTTAAGGTTGAATTATAAATATTTAAAGGTTTTTCTTTGTCTTTGGATAATTTAGGTTGAAATTCAGACATCATTAAGACGATATCGGAGTTAGTTTCAATTCCACCACTTCCTTTTAAAGCGGTTATTTCAGGGGATTTTCCTTGGTAATTACTGTATGTATCTCTTGAAAATTGAGAGAGAATAATAATAACAATGTTTAATTCCATGGCTAATTGTTTGAGTTTAGTCATAATTTCGTCAATGGCTAGACGGTCATTTTCTAAACGATTACTAGCTTTAGTAATTTGGAGATGGTCGATAACGATGATTTCTACTTGTTTTTCTAAATAGAGGCGATAAACTAAATCAATGATATAATCAATATTTTGCTTTTATCATAACTAAATGATAAATTTATGTTGGCAAAAAATTGTTTTGCTATTTTCATCCTTTCCGTGTATTTGAGAGGTGTGATATTGTCATCTTCAAAATTTTTATCTAAAATAATATCTAAGGGAATTTGAGTTTGGTGGGCTAATAAACGACTTAAATTTTCCTCCATTGTCATTTCATAAGAAAATACCAAAATATGAGGATAATGAGAGCTTTCTTGGTGTTTAGTTTTGGCGATATCTAAAAGAAGGTTGTAGACAAAAGTTGTTTTTCCCAAACCAGTATACCCCCCAATAGTGATGATTTGGCCTTTTTTTAATCCTTTAGTGGATTGGTTGAGTCCCTTAAAAATTTCTGATAAGTGGTAATATTCTTCTTGGATTTTTTGTTTTGCTTGATTATCGGTGTCAAAAAATTCAGGATGTAAAAAGACCATTTGGTTTAAATTAAAGAGAGTTTTATCATTTTTTTGGGGGATTAAAGAGATAAAATTTCTTAATTTATCAAAGATTTTGTGGTAATATAAGTTTTTAGTGTAAGGATCTTGGGTTTCAAAAGAAGGACTAATAATTTTTAAGAGTTGTTGGAACAGTTTTTCTTGGGTATAGGTGTGTTTTAAGTTATCTAAGAAATCAAGGTTATTTTCCTTACTAAAATCATTATTTAAAAAAGATAATGATTCTTTGGTAAAGTTATCTTGTTGGAAATTAGT
Organism: 'Chrysanthemum coronarium' phytoplasma; assembly: GCF_000744065.1. Classification (NCBI taxonomy): domain Bacteria; kingdom Bacillati; phylum Mycoplasmatota; class Mollicutes; order Acholeplasmatales; family Acholeplasmataceae; genus Candidatus Phytoplasma; species 'Chrysanthemum coronarium' phytoplasma. Next base: position 1,988 of record NZ_BBIY01000010.1, on the reverse strand, counting down.
TTGTAAATATGTTAATAACTCTTTGATTATCTCAGTTTGAGATTTTATTTTATCCCAAGGATGAGTTGTTTGTTTTTCTAAAAATAAATATTTTAAAGTTGTAAATATTTTTTTATTTTTGGGGTTAAGTAGATTTTTGGGGTTAATTATTTGGTAGTAAAGGTTTAATTTTTCCCATTGGCCTTGTTCGATATAATTTATTAGTTTTTTTAACGCTTTTTGTTCGTTGGTTAACATTTAATATTAACTCCTTTTTTTATTTTTTAATGATATTGATATTAGAAAAGGGGATGAATTTGGTGGTAATTAAGTTTTGTAAGAAATTGTTGGCTGAATTGGAAAATAAGTTAATGACTTGATTAATGCCTGGGACTTTTCCTTGATTGATTTTCTTGTTTAGTCTTTGGGTTTCGGTTTCGTTGTTGGTTAATAAATAAAACTCAAAACGAGTATCTAATTTTTTTAATTGTTGTCCTTCTTCCATGGTTTGTTTATAGCGGTCTCGGAGACAAGTTTTAAAATTAAAAGCGATTATTCTTTTATTTTTAGTAAATAAAACTAAATCAAATTTAATGCCTATCAGAAACTTTCAAAGGCTTAAATCAAGCCACGAAAGGCTTTAAAAAAGGTCAAATCATCACCATTGGAGGCTATACTGGTTTAGGAAAAACTACTTTTGTCTACAATCTTCTTTTAGATATCACCAAAACTAAGTATCAAGAAACTCATCATCACCCTCATCTCTTAGTTTTTTCTTATGAAATGACCTTAGAAGAAAATTTAAGTCGTTTATTAGCCCACCAAACTCAAATTCCCTTAGATGTTATTTTAGCTAAAAATTGGGAAGACTCAAACATCACTCAACATACCTACATGGAAAGGATGAATGACGCTCAAAAATTCTTTTCCCAGCTTAACTTATCCTTTAGTTATGATCAAACTAAAAAAATAGATTATATCATTGATTTAGTTTATCGCCTTCATTTAGAAAAACAAATAGAAATCATCGTTATTGACCATCTCCAAATTACCAAAGCCAGTAATCATTTAGAAAATGACCGTTTAGCGATTGATGAAATAATGACGAAACTTAAACAATTAGCCATGGAATTAAATATCGTTATTATCATTTTATCTCAATTTTCAAGAGATACATATAGCCATTACCAAGGAAAATCCCCTGAAATCACCGCTTTAAAAGGTTCAGGCGGCATCGAAACTAACTCCGATATTGTTTTAATGATGTCGGAATTCCAACCCAAACTATCCAAAGATCAAGAAAAACCATTAAATATCTATAATCAAAATTGTAATCAATTATATTTAGCATCAAAAAACAACAAATCTGAAAAAATTATTGAATTATCGATTAAAAAAAATCGTAGTGGTACGAAAAAAAACTTAGTTTATCACTTTGAAATGAGCACCCAAACTTTCCAAGAAATCGGTTATGTTTTACCTTATCCATTAGAAAGTTATTAAGGAGTTTATCAATGAATTATCAAGATAAAATCAAACACATCCAAACTCATTTCCCCATGTCAGTTTTATTAAAAAAATTAAATATAATACCATCAAACTTCAATCCCAAATATCGTTTCCCTTGTCCCCTTCATCAAGGAAACAATCCCACTTGTTGTCATTTCACTTCTACTAATAAAATTCATTGTTGGAAATGTGTTCGCGATTACGATATTATTGATGTTTATATGACTATCCGTCAGATTAAATCCTTTTATGAAGCGATTCAAAGAATAGAAGGATTTATGAATTCTTTCGAATTTAAAACCTTAAGCCAACAAGAAAAAGAAATAACTAAAATAATTACTAACCCTTTTCCACAACCATATCACCCAATGAAACCAAAACAACCAGTGGACGAACAGGAAATTAATATCAAAAAGAAACAATTATTTAAAGATATTTCGCCCTTATTCAACCAAATTAGAGATTATTATCATTATTTATTAATTTCTAACCGAAATAAC